>NZ_FOOK01000013.1 GCF_900113175.1 Planifilum fulgidum
GCCGCGGGCCCATCCGCAAGTGGCAGCTTGACGCCGCCTTTCCACTCCGGATCATGCGATCCGGAGTCTTATCCGGTATTAGCCCCGGTTTCCCGGAGTTATCCCGGTCTTGCGGGCAGGTTACCCACGTGTTACTCACCCGTTCGCCGCTGGGTCTTAAAGGGCAAGCCCTTCAAGACCCCGCACGACTTGCATGTATTAGGCACGCCGCCAGCGTTCGTCCTGAGCCAGGATCAAACTCTCCTGGAAAGTTTGATATGACTCAAAGGAACCACGGGTCCTTTTCGCTCTTCAGTTTTCAAGGAACGCCTTCTTTTTTTGTTCCGCCGCCTCTCGCGGCGACGGATTTTATCTTATCACGGCTTGCGCCGTTTGTCAACCACTTTTTTCGGAGGTTTTTGCTGGAATCCCTCCGGGCTCTTTTTTTGAGCCGAAACATCAATTACTTTATCACGGAATCAAGGCGCCGTCAACCCGGAAATGATCGCCAATTTTTTGGAGACCGGCACCCCTTCTCCCCGGGACGTGCCCTCCCTGTACTCGGAAATCCACTCCCGCTCCAGCTGCTCCATCGTCTTTCCCAACACCTTCTTGAAGGCCGCCCGGGTCCGGCGGTTCAATTCGGGAATCTTGTCGGCGCTGCCCCGGTCGATCGTGGGATACTTGCGGAGAACGGCAAACACTTCTCCCATCTTCTCCTCCCCGTACCGCTCGATGAGAAACCGGAACAGGGCGGCGCTTTGGGCGTAGTATTGGGAAGCCTCCTTGACGGGCAATTTCTCGAGCTGAAGGGATTCCAAGACCGCGAAGCGCCAGGGGCGGTCGATCCTTTGTTCGTCCGATGCGCTAAAGAGCCCCGGAAGCAACCGGGACTGGTAATACTCCGCGGCGCCTTCCTGCAACCAATACGCGGCGTTGTCCCCGGTCCGTTCGCTCACCATCTTGTGGGTCACCTCGTGAACCAAACCCGAGGCGAAGCTTTCTTCCCAATCCTCCATCTGGAGGGCGCCCACAAATTTGATCGCCTGTCCCGCCTCGTTCCAACCGGCCGCCCACTCCGGCAGGGAGAGCTTCACCGACTGCCGGAACAGTTCCGGGTGGTGGTACAGCTTCACCTCGACGGCCTCCGCCGGCACCCACGAGTATTTTTCATGAAACGCGTCGACGGCGCGGCCGACAATGTCCAATGCGACGGCCGCCTGCCTTTTCAACCGGGGATCCGTGTAAAAGACGATCACATCCCCCGCAGCCATCCGCTCGAAAGCGAGATCCGAATCCTTCCAGCCCTGCTCCGTTCTTTCAAAGCGGAGAAAATACTTTACGGAATACGTCTTGCCGTCCTTGCGATAACTCTGCTTGATCCGGGCGCGGAGCCGAAACGGGCGCTCGGGCGAAACCGACTCCACTTCCATCCGGAAGGAACCGGGATCGATATACCGGACGGCGTCCTCAAACCAGCGCTTCTGCTCCCGCAAGTAGGTCCGGCGCTCAGGGTGAATCACCCGCAAAAACCGTTTTTGATTTCCGCTGTTGACGGCCGCTTCCTTTTCCTTGACCAGTTTCCGGACGGCATCCGCCGGCTTCGGACACGCGGGGGATGCCTCCGCCGGAGACATGGCAACCGACAAAATCAGCAGCACCAAAAGGGAGAGCAATGCACGTTTCATGAGCAAACCCGCCCTTCGCACAGCCAAAACAGATCCGCTTTCCCGCCTCGGACGCATTTTTCCATTAATACTAATGTGCGACAAGGAGAGGATGATCATACGCCGCAACCAAAAAGGCGGAGCCTCCATGCTCCGCCTTTCATTTAAGGATTTGAAGGGGATATGAATCAAATGGCCCCCAGAAATGCAAACCGGGTGATGAACAGCACCGCCAGAACGTACATGATGGGGTGCACCTGGCGCCACTTTCCGGCGAAGATCTTGCCGATCGGATACAGGATGAAGCCGACGGCGATCCCGGTGGCAATGCTGAAGGACATCGGCATCATCAGAACCGTCAAAAACGCGGGCACCGCTTCGGACAGGTCCTTCCAATCGATCTCCCGCAAGCTGCCGGCCATCAGCACGCCGACGATGATCAGCGCGGGCGAGGTGATGGCCGCCACGGAAGCGAAGGACTCCACCAAGGGGAAGAAGAAGAGGGCGATCAGGAACCAGCCGGCGGTCGTCACGGCGGTGAGACCCGTTCTGCCCCCGGCGGCAACCCCCGCCGACGATTCGATGTAGGAAGTGACCGTGGAGGTGCCCAGGGCCGCCCCGGAAATGGTCGCCAGGGAATCGGCCATCAGAGCCCGGCCGGCCCGCGGCAGCTTGTTGTCCTTCAACAGCCCGGCCTGACTGCTGACCCCGACGAGGGTGCCGGCGGTGTCAAACAGATCGACGAACAAGAAGGCAAAAATCACGGTGAACAGTCCGATATCCAGCGCGCCGGCGATATCCATCTTCAAAAAAGTGGGTGCCAGGCTGGGAGGAGCGGAGAAAATCCCCTTCGGCGCCGCCACGACCCCGGAAACCACGCCGACGACGGCCGTCACCAGCATGCCGAGCAGAACGGCCCCCTTCACTTTGCGGATCATCAGCAGCACGGTGACGACCAAACCGAACAGGGTGAGAAGGATGTCCTTCTGAAGCAGGTCGGGATTGAGGGCGACGAAGGTGGCCTCGGAGCCGACGATGATCTGGGCGTTCTTCAGACCGATAAAGGCGATGAACAGGCCGATCCCCGCCGAGACGGCGTGTTTCATCCCCGAGGGGATGACGTTGATGATCATCTCCCGGATGCGGGTGGCGGTCAAAAGGAGAAAGATCACTCCGGAAATGAAGACCGCCCCCAGCGCCGTCTGCCACGGAACCCCCATGCCCTGCACCACGGTATAAGTGAAATAGGCGTTCAGCCCCATGCCGGGGGCCAGGGCGATCGGATAGTTGGCCAAAAGGCCCATCAGAAGCGTTCCGATCGCCGAGGCGATAGCGGTGGCGACAAACACCGCCCCGAAGTCCATTCCCCCTTCCTGCCCGAGCATGAAGGGATTGACCAACAGAATGTACGCCATCGTCAAAAAGGTGGTGGTTCCCGCCAACACTTCCCTCCGCCAATTGGTGCCCGATTCGGTCAGGCGGAACCAGCGATCCAACCCGGGCAATCCTTTGGACATTTTCGCTTCTCCTTTCCTTGTCGTTGCGATAGAAGGTTCAAAAAGCCACGGAGAGCGCCGGCCGGAAAGAGCCGGAAAGGACCGGCCTTTCCGGCCGTTTGGATCCGCTTATGCCCGAGGATGTTACTCCCACTCGATCGTCGCCGGCGGTTTGGAGGTGATGTCGTACACGACCCGGTTTACACCTTCCACCTCTCCGACAATTCGGTTGGCGATCCTCTCCAACACGTCGTAGGGAATTCGCGCCCAATCGGCGGTCATGCCGTCGACGGAAGTGACGGCCCGAATCCCCACGGTATAGGCGTAGGTTCGGGCATCCCCCATCACTCCGACGCTGCGGAAATCGGGAAGAACGGTGAAATACTGCCAAATCTCCCGGTCCAAGCCGGCCCGGGCGATCTCCTCCCGCAGGATGGCGTCCGATTCCCGGACGATGGCCAGTTTTTCTTCCGTCACCTCGCCGATCACCCGGATCCCCAAACCGGGACCGGGGAAGGGCTGTCTCCAGATGATCTCCCGGGGAAGACCCAGCTCTTCGCCGACCCGGCGCACTTCATCCTTGAACAGGGTCTTCAGGGGCTCGATCAGCTCCATCTTCATCTCTTCCGGAAGGCCGCCCACATTGTGGTGGGATTTGATCGTCTGGGCCGTCGCCGTTCCCGATTCGATGATGTCGGTATACAGGGTGCCTTGCCCGAGGAAGTGGTGTTCCCCCAGTTTTTCGGCCTCTTCTTCGAAGACGCGGATAAACTCGTTCCCGATGATTTTCCGCTTCTGTTCCGGATCGGTCACGCCGGCCAGTTTGGAGAGAAAGCGTTCCCGGGCGTCCACCTGGACCACGTTCATGCGGAAGTGATCCCGGAACGTGCGCATGACGCTTTCGGCTTCTCCCTTCCTCAGGAGGCCGTGGTCCACAAACACGCAGGTGAGCTGATCACCGACCGCCCGGTGAATCAGCGCGGCGGTGACGGAAGAATCCACACCGCCGGACAGGGCGCAAAGCACTTTCTTCTCCCCGACCCGCTCGCGGATCTCCTTCACCGCATCCTCGATAAAGGATTCCGCGGTCCAACCTCCGGCACAGCCGCATACGTCGTACAGGAACCTCCGAAGGATCTCATCCCCCTGTTCCGTGTGCTTCACCTCCGGATGAAACTGAACCGCATACAGGCCGCGGTCCGGATCACTCATGGCCGCCACGGGCGCCGACGCCGTCCTCCCGTCGACGCGAAAGCCCGGAGGCGGTTCCACCACCGCGTCGCTGTGGCTCATCCAGACCGTCAGGGAAGTGCCCAGACCTCGAAACAGCGGCGAGTCGGACACCACTTCCAGCTCCGCCTTCCCGTATTCCCGCTTGCCCGCACGGTCCACCCGGGCGCCGTAGCGGGCGCTGATCAGCTGCATCCCGTAGCAGATCCCCAGGATGGGAATTCCCAGCTCGTAGATGGCGGGATCGCAAGCGGGAGCATCCTCGGCATAAACGCTGGCGGGGCCGCCGGAGAAGACGATTCCCTTCGGCTTCATCCGGGCGAGTTCCTCCGCCGTCACATGGTAAGGGACCAGCTCGCTGTACACTCCCAAGTCCCGAATCCGCCGCGCGATCAGCTGGTTGTATTGTCCCCCGAAATCCAACACCACTACGCGTTCCGTCTGATTCTCCATCCTTCATCCCTTTCATTTGTCTATGGTTTCGATCCATCCAGGACATAGCATGCCATTTGACGGACCCCATCCGCAATCGTTTTCTTCAATGAACAAGCCGGAGCCCGTGCCGCGATACCTACGGCAATACGGGACTCCGGCCGATCGATTCCTCGGATGGTCGTATGAAGCAGATTGATGAAGGGATCATGACGTCCGGGGACCCATATGCTCGTAGTCCAGCCATTTACGGTGGCCGGGTAGAGACATTCAGGCCATATTCCTGAACATATACGAGCCAGTCCACGCAAACATCATATCAAAGCGGCCAAAGAAGGGTCAAGCGAGGGAAACTTTTGCTAGTCTCCACCGGCGATGACGCACTGCCTTCATCACGGCTGCTCCGGATTCTGCTCGCCTTTGCCATCCTGGTCCCATTGGCTGACGGGATCCTGAATGTATTGATCAGCGTGTATGCCTTCCTGGTGTTCGACATGGGAAACACCGGCACCGGCATCCTTTACGGGGCGCTGGGTACGGGCTTGATGCTGGGTGGAGCACTGGCTCAGCGGCTGTCGAAAAACCTCCGGAAAACCATTGCCGCCGCCCTTTTTGCAGAAGGCTTTTGCCAGATGCCGGCCAGCCAATCAACGGCATTCCCGATCGCCGCCTTTCTGTTCGTCCTGGTGGCAACGGCCGCCGGCATCGGCAACGCCTGCACCGATACCCTCATCATGCGCGCAGTGCCGTCAGACCGTCTGGGACGGGTGTACGGCTTCCTCTCCTCTCTGCAAAAACGGTGTGTTCGGAGCGGCCCTGATGGGAACAGGCGCACTGCTAAACTGGATTTCCCCGCGCACCCTCGGGCTGGCTGGAGGTGCCTTTTTCGCAGCGACAGCCCTGATCGCCGGCACCATGCTGGCAAGGAGCCCATCTGTGGAAGAAAAGGGAAAAGCGCAAGAAGCGGACGCGGTAGAAACCTGGAAAAAGCCGGGTGTATCCTGATTCAAAACGCGACGAGGCCGGTTCAAGCGCCCCGACAGGCGCCGCACCCGGCCTCGTTTGTCACATTTGAAAGCGGTTTTCCCTTTGCCCGGTTGAGGAACACAACGGTATTATCGGTTCGCGAACTCGGGATTGTGGAACCTCTTTTCTCCTTTCAGGCCCTTAGCTGAAAACACTGCACCCCGTTCAGGCAAGTTCCTGTCATTGGCGATATTGTGGGTCAACGTGGTGACCAAAACGCCCATGTTGTACAGATTTTCCTTGGACAGCTTGTCCACCGTGTCCCCATCGGTGTGGTAGTTGGGATCCGGGCCGTAATTCAGGAAGGCCACGGGGATTCCCGCCGCTTCAAAGGGCGCGTGATCGCTGCGGTCGGAAACGGTGCGCCGGTAGGGATGGCCGTATGCCCGGATATATTCCTCCGCCAGATCGGCCACGAAGGATTCGGCCCCCTCTTCCGCCGTCATGACTCCCATGGTGTCGCCGACACCCACCATATCCATGTTGATCATGGCGGCGATATCGGCGATCTCCCGGGGATCCAGGGATTCCACGTAATGGGTGGAGCCCACCAATCCCGCCTCTTCAGCTCCGAAGAAGATCACCTTCACATCATGGAACATCGGTTTTTTGGACAACACCCGGGCCAGTTCCAACAGCGTTGCGGTCCCCGAGGCGTTGTCGTTGGCGGCGGGAGTATCCACTCCGTCATAATGGGCCCCCACCACAATCGTCTTCCGCTCTTTGAAAGGACCTCCCTTTTTGCCGGGGATCGTTCCGATCACGTTTTGGGAATGGCTGTTTTCCATCACCGTGTCCACTTTCATGGTCACGATCACTTTTTCCCCTTGCTCCAGAAGTTCCTTCAGGGCTTCACCCTCCACATCGCTCAGAGACACCGCGGGAATGTCCGTCGGCTCGCTCAACGTTCCGTTGATGTTGCCGGATGTGTTGTTGAAGATGATCGCTCCGACGGCTCCGGCTTTCGCGGCATTTTGGGTTTTTTCAAAGAAGGTGTATTCGCCCCGCTTGATCAGAGCGATTTTCCCCTTCGCATCCACCTGGGCGAACTCCTCCTCGGAACCCAGTCCGGCATAGACGAGCTCCGCCCTCAAACCCTCCTCCGGCGTGGCCGGAGAATAGGACATGGTTAAGCTGTCCAGGCTCTTCGGCTCGGGCTCCACGACCTGCACTTCGGAACCGCGGTCCAGAAAGGCGAGGAAGGGAAAGACCTGCCGCTCCACTTTCAATCCGTATTTCTTCAATTCCTGTTCGATGTAGTCGGCCGCCCGGCGTTCCCCCTCAAATCCGGCGATCCTCGCATCATCCCTGTCGGCCAATTTGGCCGCGTGCTGGTAGATGCGCTCCGCGTTCACTTTTTTCGAAAACTCCTGAGTATGTAACGGCACCGACGGCACGGCGTACGCCGTGGAAGCAAGCGCCAATAAGGCAATCAAGACCAAGGTCCCGACCATCCGAAAGCGTCTGAACATGAGGCTCCCTCCGAATTATTAAAATTTTACCCGTTTTAATTCTATGGAATCATTTTTTTCTTTGTCAACTGTAAAACAATTTTGGGAGCCCCCCAACATCGGAAATATCCCTTTTCCTGCTTTCGATGGATGATCGGCGGTCGCATCCCGTCCCGGCGGCGACGTCACACCCTCCCATGGGCGCCGACGAAGGCGTTTAACCATTTTTGTCATTCATGGGGTACCCACCCATCCCCATTGACCGGCCTCGCATAGGATTTAAGGTGACAACACTGAAGGAGGTGTTGTGTGTGAGCGGTTATGGCTACGGCGGTTACGGCATCGGCCTCCGTCGGCTGTTGATCTTCCTGCTGGTGATCGCAACGATCTTCGTCTTCGCCGGAGTTGGCTTCGGTTACTGAGAATCATACGCCCGCATGAAGTCCATTGGGTCACCCGTCGGGCAAACTCGATTTTTCCCATCTACAGCCGTTCCGGCACCCCTCCTCCAGACGCGAGCATTTCCTTGTGCGAAAACCCTGTGAATCACACGGTGCAACTCCCTTCACAACCTCGCCGAAGGGGATGACCCCTTCGGCTCATTTTTTCGGGCAAGCCAAGACCCCCTTCCCGTCGATGCCGGATTCGGGCGACTTTCCTCCCCCTTGCCGTGAAAGACCTTTTTGAAGTAAAATAAATTTGACCTTTCAGAATTGTATTGGCGCGGACCGCGCCCGTTTTTATCGCGGTTGGTGCAATCGGTTTCACAAAAGGGGGCTAAATTGAGTGATCAAGCGAATAAAAACAATGATGTCCGTCGTGACAACGATTGCACTTTCCATCTCCCTGCTGCCGGCATTCGGGAAAAATCCAACCGCCGCGGCGGAAGGGTTGGACGACAATATCCACTGGAACGAGCTGAAGCATGACACCCGCGACCCGCTCTTCCGACATCCCTTCGGCGCCGTTCCGGCCGGAGAAGCGGTTCGTCTCCGGATGCAGACCAAGGCCGGGGATGTGGAGTCCGTAAAGCTGATTCTGTGGGACGACTTGAAAAAAAAGCAATCCGTCCATCCGATGACGCCGGTCGGCACCTCCCCGGACGGTCTGTTGGAATATTGGGAGACGACGGTCTCATCGGACCGGCCCACGGTGTTCTGGTACCACTTTGAACTCCAGGACGGCAGCCGCATCGTCCGTTACGGGGACCAGCCCGAGCAGGACGGAGGCATCGGCGAGCCCACCGACGGCCATCCGCACGACTTTCAGCTGACGGTTTACGACCGGGATTTCCGGACCCCCGACTGGTTCAAGCTGGGAATCACCTATCAGATTTTCCCGGACCGCTTTTACGACGGCGATCCCTCCAACAACCGCGCCGCCGACGGCCGGGGCAGCCGGGGGGATGCGCCCATCGAACACCGAAAGTGGGGACAGCTGCCGGACAATCCCGATCTGTCGGACCTTCCCGGCTATGACGGGGACGGTATCTGGAGCAACGACTTCTACGGCGGAGACCTGGCCGGCATCCGAAAGAAGCTGGACTATCTGGAATCCCTCGGCGTCAAGACCCTCTATCTCAACCCCATCTTCGAGGCGACCAGCAACCACAAATACGACACGGCGGACTACGAGCGGATCGACCGGATGTTCGGGACGAAGGAAGAATTTGAACTCCTGGCCCGGGAGGCGAAAAAACGGGGCATGCACATCGTTCTCGACGGGGTGTTCAACCATGTGGGGGACGACAGCAAATATTTCGACCGGTACGGCAAATGGAGCGACCCCGAGAATCGTCCCGAGGAGATCGGCGCCTGGTGGGCCTGGAAGCTGAAAAAGGAGGGGAAGTGGAAGGAGCACTACGCCTCCCCCTGGGAGTCCTGGTTCCACATCAATGACGACGGTTCCTACGAGGGGTGGTGGGGATACGACAGCCTGCCGGTGATCCGGGCGCCGGAGGGAAGCGAGCTGAATGTGAAGAGTTTCGCCGACTTCATCATCCGAAACGACAATTCCATCACCCGCCGCTGGATCCGGGCGGGGGCGAGCGGTTGGCGGCTGGATGTGGCCCCGGAAGTGGCCCGCGATTTCTGGCAAGCCCTGCGCGCCCATCTGAAGGGAGATCAGCGGGGGGACCTGAACCCGCCCAACGGCGAACCGATCCTGATCACGGAAAACTGGAACGACGCCACCTACGACCTTTTGGGAGACACTTTCGACTCGACGATGAACTACCGATTCCGCAACGCGGTGATCGCGTTCATGCTGGACGAGCCCTTCGACGACACGGATGTCCGGCACCGCCCGATCGACGCCGCGGAACTGGATAACCGTCTGATGGATATCTACGAATCATACCCCCGGGAAGCCTTTTACGCGATGATGAACCTGATGGGCTCCCACGACACGATGCGAATGATGAAGGTGTACGGCGATGTGGAGAAGGACCATCCGCTCACCCCCGCCGAGCAGAAGGGATGGTCCGACGAGCGGGTGGCCGAAGCCAACCGCCTGGCCCGTCAGCGGGTCAAGCTGACCGCCCTGCTCCAGATGACCTATCCGGGCTCGCCGACCATCTACTACGGGGACGAGGCGGGATTGACCGGATTTGACGATCCCGACGACCGGCGCACATATCCCTGGGACAATCCCGACACGGACCTGCTGGAACACTACCGGCGGCTGGCGAGAATCCGCCAGCAGCATCCGGTCCTCATCACCGGCGACCTGACCACCCTGCACGCCGAAGGGGACACTTACGTCTTCGGCCGCAAAATCACCGGCGGCAAAGACGCCCTGGGCAACAGCGAATACATCGTCAACTACGAAACCGGGGAAAAGCGGAAAGTGACGGACGGCGCCGCCGTGATCGCCATCAGCAAATCGGGGGGCGTCCGGGAAGTGGAAGTCGGATCCTTCATCCGGGACGGGGTTCTGTTTCGGGACGTGTGGAACGACCGGGAATACCGGGTGGAGGGCGGCAAGCTGCGGATCGAGCTGCAGCCGATGGACGGAGCCATTCTGATCGCCGCGCCGGGGCAGGATCTCACTCCCCCGCCGGAGGTGGAGCGGATCCGGGCCACGGGCAAGGACGGACAGGTGCACCTGACCTGGCATCCGGTCCGGGATGCGAAGCGCTATGAAATCCTGCGCAGCCCGATCGACGGGGGATACGAGGTCAAGGTGGGGGAATCGAAGGGCGCCTCCTTCACCGACCGGACGGTAAAAAACGGACAACGCTACCACTACCGCATCATCGCCGTCGACGCCGCCGGCAACCGGAGCGAGTCCGGAGCCGCCGTTTCGGCGGTTCCCCATGCGCCGATCCAGTCGGCGGTCAACCGGACGCCGAAATCGGATGATCATGTCATCGGCTTCGAAAGGGAAATCACCGCAATCGGTCAAGTGACCGTCACAGGGGTGACCGGCCGGGACCGGCCCAGCCCCCAGGTCCTGGCGGAGGTGGGCTTCAAACACGAACGGGACAAAGCGTTCACTTGGCAAACCGCCCGGTTCGACCGGTCCGTGAATAAGGCGGATCAGTACACGGCGACCTTCCCCCCCGACCGGCCGGGAACCTGGAAGGTGGTTTTCCGCTTCTCCACCAGCCTGGGGGAAAAGTGGACAGAAACGCCCGTCGTGCGCGTCACCGCAGTTCCCTCCGACGACCGGGAAGCGCCGCCGGCCCCCGTTCTGCACCAGCCGCACCAGCAGTCCCGGCAGGTGGCGCTGAAGTGGGATCCGGTAAAGGCCGATGACCTGGCCTTCTACGAGGTGGAGCGTCAGACGGTGACCGAGGGAAGGAGGGGCGAATGGCAGCGAATCGCGAGAGTCGGCGCCGATCAGACCGCCTACACCGACACCACCGTGGAAAACGGAACCACCTACCGCTACCGGGTGCTCGCCGTGGACACCTCCTTCAACCGGAGCGAAAGCAATCCGGTCCAGGTGACGCCGAAGGAAACGCCGGTGCGGGTCACCTTCCGGGTGAAGGTGCCCGAATACACCGGAACCGACCACCCGGTCCGCCTCGCGGGCACCTTTCCGCAGGCCGAGTGGAACCCGGGTGCCGAAGAGCTCAAAATGGCCCATGTGGGCGACAACACATGGGAAAAGTCGCTGGAATTGATGGAAGGGACCCGGATCGAATACAAATACGCCCGGGGCAGCTGGGACCGGGTCGAAAAGGGGGAATACGGCGAGGAACTGCCCAACCGGACCCTCGTCGTGAAAAGCGAAGGGGACGGCCGAATGCTCGTCACCGACGAAGTGAAGCGTTGGCGGGACATTCCCCTCCACATCTACGAACCGGCCGACGGCACCCGGACCGGTCAGGCGCGCATCCTCCTCCGGGGAGACACCTACAGGGAGGCGGAGCTGACGGTCAACGGGGAGACACGGATTCACGAGGGCGGTCCCTTTGAACGATCCATCCCCCTCTCCGCCGGTGAAAACGCGATCGTCGTCCGCGTCGCCCCCGCCGACCCCGACGGACGCGGCCTCGATCCGGGACAGGTCGCCGAACTGACCACAGAGGTGCGCATCCGGGTCATCCGGGAATAGAGTTCGGAAGCGATAAAATACACCTGAAATCCGAAAAAACGGAAACAGCCGGAAAGGGGTGTGTCACTGAGCCCTTTGTCATGAGGCGAAACGAAGCGGCACACCCCCTCCGGATGAAACAACCTGGCGACGGGGGAAGCTCTCCCGCCCACCACCGGCGGCCAGCGACATTTTCTCCGATGGAACGCCGGATCATCGGTTTGAGCGTCCGGCGATTTCCACATTGCGGTGGTTTTTTTGTTTAAAAAATGGTTTGCATGATTCGCGATACGGGCCGTCATCGGGCGCCGATGCCGCGGCCCTCCATCTGACGCATCAGGTATTTCGCCGCCCGGATTCCCGCCACGTAAGCCAAACCGCCGGCAATAAGCGCGCTGATCCAATTGAAACTGAACACAACGCCGACCAACACCGCCGGGATCAGCGGAATGCAAAATCCCCAAAAGAAGCGCGAACTTCCGAACACAAACGCCTGACCGTTTTTCTCCAGCGGACTTTTTTCAAACAGCCGGAGGGCAAGCACTCCCAGCACCAGAAAAGCGGCGAAGAGGGCGGCCACATGACCCGTGTGGACACGGTCAACGGCATAGTTGGACAGATAGAAGAAAAGGTAAATATATTCAAGCCCATCCCGGATCCGCCCCAAAGCGGAATCCGGAAGGCCCATGGGCACCCCGAAAAATCCAATTGCATCCGCAAGCAACCAGTGAAGCTGAGAACAGAGAAGTCCCGCCCCCAAAGAGGCCACCCAATTTCCCGTGACAGCGGCAATCAAAAAGCCGAGGGAATAGAGGCTCAGCAAGTACGAAACGCAGTAAGCGAACCAGAACAGGGCCTCCGTCCAGGTATATCCCACCGATTCAACCAGCCGCATCCCCAGGACGAACAGCAGGTTGACCGTCATCATCCCGATGATGGACACCGCGCCGAAGAAAAACTTGGTCACGGCAATCTCCCGCCGGCTGACCGGTGCCGCCGCCAAAAACTCCAGCGTGTTGGGGGTCCGCTCCCGGACGATCAACAGAATCCCCCACAACCACACGGCGACGGGAGCCAATGGAAACAGCGGGCTGAAGCCCACGGCACTGCCCGACTCGGTAACTATCAACCCCTTGACCGCCCCAGCGACCTCGAAGGACCACGCATTCTCAAAACCGAACAGGGCCAACCATTGCCTGTCCACTTCGAGGATGCCCATCATCCCGCCGAATACCGTTTGCAACCACTCCAACATCGCCTCAATGACCGGTGTAAAAATCACAAACAGAAAGAGGACCGCCAGCAGCCACCGGTTTTGCCGCCATTCCTTCCACAAAAGCCCCTTATTCAGCGGAAACAGCCCCATCCTTCATCCCCTCCTTCTCCACGGTTCGGATGAACCACTCCTCCAGGCCGAGGCTCACCGTTTCCACATAAACCGGCCGGTGAGCCTTGACCGCCTCCAGGACCGTGTCAAACCCGTTTCCGACCGTGAGCGTATACACCCTTCCCTGGCTCTCCACATGCAGAATTTCCGGCATCCTCCGAACCGCTTCCGGCAGCCCCTCCGGAAAGACCGCCTGGATTTTGCGGGCTTCCTTTCTCAAGTCCTCCACCGTGCGGGTCAGCAGACACCTCCCCTTTTTCATGACGGCCACGTGATCGGCGATCCGCTCCAGATCCTCCAGCTGGTGGGTGGAGATCAGCACCGTCGTCCCGTGCTCGGCCACCTCCTCCAGCACCAACCCCAGCATCTGATGCTTCACCACCGGGTCCAGTCCGCCCGCCGGTTCGTCCAGGATCAACAGGCGCGGCCGGACCGACAGGGCGATGGCCAAGGCAAGCCGCGTTTTCATCCCCTTGGAGAGGGACAGGATCCACCGGTTCCGGGGAAGCTGAAACCGCTCCAGCAGCTCCTCGCATCGCTTCCAATCCCAGTGGCGGTACAGGCGGGAGCACAACTGAAGCATCTCCTCCACGCGGAAAGACGGGTACAAAACCGGCTCATCCGGCACGTAGCCCACCTGCTGGCGGACCTCCCCGCTTCCCTCGAAACAGTCTCTTCCCAGGATGCGGACCGTTCCGGCCGTCGGCCGCAGAATGCCCATCAGCGTGCGTATCAGCGTCGTCTTCCCCGCCCCGTTGGGACCCACCAGACCGAACACGGCTCCTTCCGGAACGGTCAAATCCACCCCGTCCAAGGCGGTGACTCCATCAAAGATCTTGGTCAGCCCCTGCGTCTCAATCGCTAACCGGCTCATCCGATCATCCCCTCCTCTCCCGGTACCACTCGCGGATGATCTCCTCCACCATCGCCAACACTTCCTCCTCTTCCATCTGCATGTAGTAAGCCTCCACCAGCACCTTCTCCAGCATTTCTCTCATTCTTCTTTTCTTCTCCTCCCGGTCGATGCTTCTCGCTTGGACCTCTGCGATAAAGCTCCCCCGCCCGCGGAGGGTTTCGATGATCCCCTCCCGTTCCAACTCCTGGTACGCCTTGGCGATCGTGTTGGGGTTGATGGCGATTCGGCCGGCCAGCTCCCGGACCGACGGGAGTTTATCCCCCGGGGCGAGAATTCCCCGTGCCACCGCCTTCTTCACTCCGTCCACCAGCTGCTGATAGATGGGCACGTCGGAACGCGGATTCACGTCAAACCACAAGAGACTCACCTCCGTCGCACACCCTTAACAAACACGTCAGGAAGCCGGAGGAGACGCGAGATGTCTCACGGCGAAAATTCGCCACAGTCGCATCCCCTCCAACGGTCCCATCGAAAAACGCTCATCGGAAAGCGATTTTCATCAGTGATTCAGCACATCTCTTCGCGTAAAGGTCAGAAAGGCGGGAATCATCGCGAGAAGCGTCCAGCATCCCAGCACGATCCATCCGGTGGAGAGGGACAAATCCGCCTGCAACTCCGCGGCCAAGCGTCCCGTCCAGTTGTTCAACAGATTGAGGTGAACGGTATACAGCCAGAAAATTTTTCCGCTGTTCACCGTTTGATACAGGATTTCACCGAGGATGATCATGGCGAAAGCGACGGCGGTGCTGATCATCGAATACCGGAACAGGACGGAACAGAGAAAGACCAAGGTCGCCACCGCAATCATCGCCAGGGCGAGAAACAGGCCGCCGCTCAAGATGTACGCGAACATGGGCACGATCGCCGCGCGGTCATAATGGGGAATGCTCACCGTGTGCGGTTCCGCCGAAGAATCCGGTGAATCCACTTTTTCAAAGGTGTACGCGACATTCACGATCTTCGGCTGATCCCAGCCGTCCATGCCGTACAACGCGGCGTTCACCCCGAACATCAGCGCAAAAATGATGAACGTCAGAAGCACGGTGGCCAAAACGCTGACCACCCATTTTCCGCACAGGATCTTCGCCCGGGAAACGGGGCGGATCAGCAGGAGCCTGATCGTTCCGGCGGTGGTTTCACCGGAAACGATATCGGCGACAAGGATCACGACCAGCATCGGCAAGAAAACCCGGGAAATGAGGTGGATCAGATCATCCATTTCCTGATAGGCTGTCTTCTTCCAACGGGGGGTGGGAGGAACACCGTTTTCCAGATGGTACTTCAGTTCCATCAGGCGACCCTGTGCCATCGCCTCCCCCGCTTTGTCTCCGACTTTAGCCGCCTCCTTCATTTGCCGTTCCGTCTGGGCAATCCAATCCCGCACGACGGGTTGCCAATCATCGGAGGCCAACCTCTGTTCCTCCTTCAGCCGCTGCTTCAAATCGGCGATCTCCTGCTTGGCGCCTGCGATTTGCTCCTCCGGATCTTCCCCCTCCCGGGAGGAGTCGGGATTTTTCAACTCTTTCTCCCACGTCTTCAATTCCTGTTCGGCCTGTTCGATCCGTAGCTGCAATTTCTCCGGCAAATCCCATTCCACCAAGTGCAAATAATTTTTATAGGAGTGCGCGCTCCAAGCGCACACCGCCAGCCCCGCCAGCAGAACGGCGATCCACAGCCGTCGGCGGCGCATCAGCTTCATCCACTCGTTGGCAACGACCCGTCCCAGCTCACGCACCGGTCTTCACCCCTTTTCGGTCCCCTGCTCCGCCCCGTCCCCGGTAAGCTCCATGTAAAACTCCTCCAGGGGGACGGCTCAGCCGAATAAATGTCCACCCCGTTCAACACCAACAGGCGGATCAGCTCCTGAACCCGACTTTCAGGGGCAAAGACACGAATCGACTGTTCGCCGGCCGCTTCAGCGCGCCATCCGTTCTGCTCGAGAAGGGCGAGCGCCGTCTCCGGACGGCTTGCACGGATCAAAATCGAGGAATCGCCGCGTTTGAGAAGCTCGGTGACGGACTTTTCCGTCACGATTCGGCCGTTCTTGATGATGGCCACCCGGTCGCACATCTGTTGGATTTCGCCCAAAAGGTGGCTGGAAACGAACACGGCGATGCCGGTGGAAGCGACTTTTCGCACAAGGCCGCGAAATTCGCGCATGCCGGCTGGATCGAGGCCGTTGGTCGGTTCATCGAGAACCAGCAGGCCGGGATTGCCGATCAGCGCCTGGGCCAGACCGAGCCGTTGCCGCATGCCCAGGGAGTAGGTTTTTACCTTGTCGTCGATCCGCTCTTCGAGCCCGACCAGTTCCGCAAGCTCACCGATCCGCTGCCGCATTTCACGCCGGCCGACTCCCGCCAGGCGCGCGTAATGAATCAGGTTTTGTCTCCCGGTCAGATAGGGGTAGGTCTCCGGGTTTTCCACGATCGCCCCCACGTGACGAAGCGCTTCGGCGCGCTCCTTCTGAACGTCACAGCCCTTGATGCGTATCCTTCCGCTGCTCGGCTTCGCCAGGCAGACAATCATGCGGATCGTCGTGGTCTTCCCCGCGCCGTTCGGCCCCAGAAATCCGAACACTTCGCCCTTTTTCACCGATAGGCTGAGGTTTGACACCACCTGTCGGGAACCGATGACCTTGGACACGTTCTCCAGCGTCAATACCTCCAATAATATCTCCTCCAATCCCTTAAGCGGCAGCCCCTTTCACGGCGGTCCGAAGCTGGCTCTCCTCGCCGGCAGGTGTTTGGTTTGTATTATGTGTACTATTTTAGATAGTACACTTAAAAGATACCAATTCCCTGTTTCTCCGTCAAGTCTGACCGCCTGATCACGAAGCCGGACAACATGGCCGATTTTCGCCCCGCACGTGCATAGCCGAAAAAAAGAAAAACCCCCGCGAAAACGCGGGGGAAGGGTTGGAGGTGCCGATATGCCGATGGAAAGGCGGAATTACATCATGTCCATGCCGCCGCCCATGCCGGAACCGTCTTTCTTCTCTTCTTCCGGTTTGTCGGCGACGACCGCTTCCGTGGTCAGGAACATCGCCGCAACGGAAGCCGCGTTTTGCAGGGCGGAACGGGTCACTTTCGCCGGATCGACAATACCCGCTTTGATCATGTCGACCCACTCGCCGGTCAGAGCGTTGTAACCGACGCCCACTTCTTCTTTCTTCAGGCGCTCCACAACCACGGAACCTTCCTGTCCGGCGTTGTAGGCGATTTGACGCACCGGCTCTTCCAAGGCGCGCTTGATGATATTCACACCCGTCTTTTCGTCGCCGGTCGCTTCGACGGCTTCCACCGCGCGAATCACGTTGACGAGGGCGGTGCCGCCACCGGCAACGATTCCTTCTTCCACAGCGGCCCGGGTGGAGTTGAGGGCGTCTTCGATGCGGAGTTTTTTCTCCTTCAACTCGGTTTCGGTCGCAGCGCCCACTTTGATGACCGCTACGCCGCCGGCCAGTTTCGCCAAGCGCTCTTGCAGTTTCTCCTTGTCGAATTCGGAAGTGGTTTCTTCAAGCTGCTGACGGATTTGGTTGATGCGGGCCTCGATATCTCCCTTGTCGCCGTAGCCGTCCACGATGATGGTTTCCTCTTTGCGCACGCGGACTTGGCGGGCGCGACCCAGAGCGTCGATGCCGACGGTCTTGAGGTCCAGACCCAGCTCCTCGGTGATCACTTGACCGCCGGTGAGGATGGCGATATCCTGCAACATCGCTTTGCGGCGATCGCCGAAGCCCGGAGCCTTCACGGCGACGGAGGTGAAGGTGCCCTTCAGTTTGTTCACCACCAGCGTGGCCAGGGCTTCCCCTTCCATGTCTTCGGCGATGATCAGGAGCGGTTTGCCCTGTTGCACCACTTTTTCGAGGATCGGCAGGATTTCCTGAATGTTGCTGAGCTTTTTATCGGTGATCAGGATGTAGGGCTCTTCCAGCACCGCTTCCATTTTCTCGGAATCGGTGATCATGTAGGGGGAGATGTAGCCGCGGTCGAACTGCATCCCTTCGACCACTTCCAGCTCGGTGGTGAACCCTTTGGATTCCTCGACGGTGATGACGCCGTCATTGCCCACCTTTTCCATCGCTTCGGCGATCAACTGGCCGATTTCCTCATCGTTCGCGGAAATGGCCGCCACCTGGGCGATGGACTCTTTGCCTTCGATCGGCTTGGCGATTTTCTTGATCTCTTCGACGGCCGCATTCACCGCCTTTTCAATCCCCTTGCGCAGCACCATCGGGTTGGCTCCGGCGGCCACGTTTTTCAAACCTTCGCGGATGATGGCCTGGGCCAACACGGTAGCGGTCGTGGTTCCGTCCCCGGCCACATCGTTGGTTTTGGTGGCCACTTCCTTGACCAACTGGGCGCCCATGTTTTCAAAGGGATCTTCCAGTTCGATTTCCTTGGCGATGGTCACCCCGTCATTGGTGATCAAGGGGGAACCGAATTTCTTTTCCAAGACGACGTTGCGGCCCTTGGGACCCAAGGTCACTTTCACGGCATTGGCCAGAGCATCCACGCCACGCAGCATCGAACGACGTGCATCTTCGCTGAACTTGATCTCCTTCGCCATGTCCTCGTCCCCTTTCTTATGTAGGGTTATTGGTTAATGAAACTGCAGACGGCATCGCCGGATCACTGCTCGACGATCGCCAACACGTCACTTTCCCGCAGGATGAGGTATTCCTTGTCGCCCACTTTCACTTCCGTGCCCGCATATTTGGAGAAGATGACGCGATCGCCCACTTTCACTTCCAATTCGATTTTCTGACCGTTTTCCCAACGGCCGGTACCGACGGCGACCACACGTCCTTCCTGCGGTTTTTCCTTCGCCGTATCGGGAAGAACGATCCCGCTAGCAGTCTTTTCTTCCTTCTCGATCGCTTCCAGCACGATACGATCACCCAACGGCTTGATCGTCACTGGAGACCCTCCTTTTCCGCAAGAGGTAGATAAATCTTCGCAAACGCGTTGTTAGCACTCATCAACGATGAGTGCTAACACTAATTATAATAATATGCATGTGCCGCCCAATTTGCAAGTCCCGGGGGGAATTTTTTTCGGGAGCGCCTGCCGGGCAATCATACAAAAGCAGTATCTCCCGAGTCAGAGAAAAATAAACTTTGGACATCCCCTGCAGGTCCTTCGCCGCATCCTATGATTCTTCCAACCAGGCCCTCTCCCTCGCTTCATCTTCCTTTTGAATCCGCCGGTGGAGCCAGGTGCAGAGCAGCAGGCTGATTTCATACAGGAGAATGAGGGGAATGGACACCAGAATGTTGGAAACCAGATCCGGGGGGGTAATGACGGCCGCGAGAACCACCATGCCCAAATAAGCCATCCGGCGCCCCTTCCGGAGCGGTTCCGGCCGGAGAATCCGCAGGCGGGTCAAAAGCATGACCACCAAAGGCAGCTCGAAGAAAAGGGCCAGGGGAAAGACGATGTTGAACATGAAGCCGAAGTACCGATAGATTCCAAAAGTTTCCGTGGTTCCGAGCGCATCGGACAAGCCCGTCATGAAGCGGAGGAGATAGGGAAAGATCACATAGAACCCGAACAAAAGACCCAGGCAAAACATGATTGCCGCAAAGGGAATGTAGGTGAGGGTGATCCTTTGTTCGGCTTTCGTCAAACCCGGCTTAACGAAGGCCCACACCTGGTAGAGGGCGAAGGGCAGGGTGATGGCCGCCGAAATGACAAAGGCGAACATCATGTAGACGCGGAGGGGTTCCGACGGCGAAAACACATGCATCGTCACGTTCGACGGCATTTGCTGTTTCAACCAATGGACAAAATCGGCGGCAAAGACAAAGCCGACCACCAAACCGAAAACGAAGACGACAATGATCCAGATCAGCCGCCGCCGCAGTTCGCCGAGGTGCTCTGTCACCGGTTGAATCTTATCGTCCATGGCGCAATCATCCCTTACGGCAATTGTCACAGATGCGGCACCCGCCTGGCGGGTGCCGCCCGATTTGATCAGGCCGGACAATCAAGCCGGCCGAAAGGCGTCTAGCTTTTGTGCGCCTCATCCATCTCCTTCGCGGTTTCGGTTTCCGCTTCCGTTTCCTCATCCGGAAACTTCTTCAGGAAATAGATCAGCGTCTGCAGTTCCGTGGTCAAGTCGATGTGGTGGATCCGGACCTTGGGGGGCACGTTGAGCCGTGCCGGCGTGAAGTTGAGAATTCCGCGGATGCCCGCCTCGACGATCTGCTGCGCCGTCGCCTGGGCAACGCTGGCAGGCACGGTCAAAATGGCCACTTCCACATTGTGCAATTCGGTCACTTCCTTGAAGCGGTCCATGGACAAGACCGGAATGCCGTCCACTTCGGTGCCGATTTTCGCCGGATCGTTGTCAAAACCGGCGACGATCTTGGTGTTGTGACTGCGGTAGAAGTTGTAGCGCAGCAGGGCCGTCCCCAGGTTGCCGACGCCCACCAACACCACATTGGTCACTTCGTCCACCCGCAGAAAACTCCGCAGGAACTGAAGCAGGTAATTGACATTATATCCGTAGCCTTTCTTGCCCAACTCGCCCAAATAGGAAAAGTCGCGTCGAATGGTGGCCGGATCGATTTGCAAGGCTTCACTGAGCTGGGCGGAGGAAACGCGCTTTTTTCCGATCGCGTGCAGTTTTTCCAGATACCGATAATACAACGGCAATCGCTTGGCGGTGACATGAGGGATTTTTTGATCTTCCATCGCACGCCTCCATTCGACGGTCCCTATGACCGCTTGATTTTCTATTCAAATGTCCGCCGATTTCAAGGGCTTTATCGGTGGCGTCCGGATTGTCCTTCCATCTGTTATTTCCTTCACAAATTCATCTTATAATGAAATCCCATTTTCCGACAAGTTGGTCACGCCGGATCAGCAGAAGTGGAGCAATCCGCCGTGCCCCAGGGTGACCACGTCTTCCCGGGTGATTTTTTCCCCGGCCAGAATGCGGGGCAGGAAGTGATCAAAGGAGGTCACCGGATCGTGAAGGACGCAACCCGGCAAACCCAAGACGGGAATCCCGCGGTAATAGGCGATCATCAGCATCGTGCCGGGCAAGATCGGCGTTCCATAGGTGACGATCTCCGCCCCCAGGGAAGCGATCGCCCCCGGCGTCCGGTCATCGGGATCGACGGACATTCCGCTGGTCACCAGAACCATGTCCACTCCCTGATCCACGAAGGCCCGGATTTGATCCCGGATCATCTCCTTGTCGTCGGTGGCGAAGGTCTGTCCCACCACCTTCGAGCCGTATTTCTCCACCTTTTCCCGGACGACCGGCCCGAAGCGGTCCCGGATCCGCCCGTGATACACCTCGCTCCCGGTGGTGACGATGCCGACCCGGTGCGGGCGGAAGGGGACCACCTCCACCACCGGCCGGCCCCGGCGCGCGGCGATATCCTCCACCTCCCGGATGGATGCTTCCGGAAAAACCAGGGGAATCACCCGGGTCGCCGCGACGGTCTGACCCTTTTCCACCGGCGTGTGGGTCCGGAGCGTCGACAGCGCCACCTGTTCCACCCGGTTGATGGCCGTGACCGCCTCCACATCGATCCGGAGCAAGCCCTGCACCTGCGCGACCAGGTTCACTTTCCCCTCCTTCGGCTCCGTCAGGGCGAGATGGGAGCCGGCCGCCGCCCGGGCAATCCGTTGCGCCGCCTCGTCCTCGTGCAGCTCTCCCTCGGCCAATTCGAGCACATATACGTGCTCCTTGCCGATCCGGAGCAGATCATCGATATCCTCCCGGCGGATCCGATGCCCTTTGCGGAACAGGGGACCCTTGTATTTCCCCGGATCGATCACCGTCAAATCGTGGGCCAGCACCAATCCCACCGCTTCGCCGACAGGAACTTCCTTCAACCGGCTTTTCATCTCCGACCCTCCCCCGCGCTCATCGATCTTCGGATCATCCGATTTATTCCCCCTGAATCCGGCGAAAAAACGGAAATTGCCGGGGAGCCGCAGGGCCGGAAGCGATGCATTCTTTTTCAAAAGAGATCTTCGCTAGAAAGAGAAAGTTCTGGACGGCGTGATCAACCCGTCCAATGGCTGATCGTGCGCTTCCGGGAAGACGGTTGGCACCACCTGAAAGGAATAGGCGACCCCGATCCGCCTGAAGGGCCCCGAATGACGGGAGAAAAAGCGATCATAATATCCGCCGCCGTATCCGAGCCGGTATCCCCGCCCGTCGAAGGCGACTCCGGGAACCACCACCAGATCGATCGCCCCGGGAGGGATTTTCGCCGACGCTTTTCCGGAGGGCTCCGGTATCCCGTAGGCCCCCGCCACCAGCGGCTCCCCCCTGCGGATGGAGAAGAAAGAGAGGGACTTCGTCCCGGGATCCGCCTTGGGAAGACCCACCCGTTTTCCCGAAGACCAGGCCTCCTCCATCGCCGGCCGGACATCCACTTCCTTCCGGAAGGGAAAGTAAAACAGGATCGTTTCCCCTTCCCGGAAGGCCGGGTGACGGACCAGCCGCTCGCAGACGGCCAGGGATTCCCGGCGCGCCTCCTCCGGGGGAAGGGATTCCCGCAGATCCAGCATGCGCCGGCGAAGCACGCGCTTTTGTTCCGACATGATCGCATCCGCCCTTTTGCCGATTCGCCCGTCATCTGCTACGATTAAGGGACAGGCGGCGCAAAGTCCCTTTCGATCAAAACAACCCCCGCAGGGGATCTTCTTCGCCAACCGCTCTTTCCGACAGGTGACGTTTTTATTTTCAATTTTACACCATCCGCCGGCACCCGGAAAATCTCCCTCCTATGAACAAACCGTGACGCCTTGCGCTTCCGGGAAAACAGACAAAGCCCATACGGGAGGAAAGACGATCATGATCCTCTTGCAAGTGAACCAAGTGTCCAAATCCTACGGAGCCCACCCCGTATTGGAAGAGGTCACCCTGCGGGTGGCGGATAAGGAACGCGTCGGATTGATCGGCGTCAACGGTTCGGGAAAATCCACCTTGCTGAAAATCATCGCTTCAAAGATCCCCCCCGACAGCGGGGAAGTGCTCATCGCCAAAAACGCCCGGATCGGTTACCTGGCCCAGGACAGCGGCCTCGATTCGGAGCGAACCGTCTGGGAAGAGGCCCTTGCGGTGTTCACCCCCCTCCGGGAGATGGAAAGGCGGCTTCGCCGGCTGGAGATGGAGATGGGCGACCCGGCATTGATGGCCGATGAAGAGCGGCACCGGCAGGTGCTGGCGCGTTATGCATCCCTGCAGGAGACCTATGAACAGGCGGGGGGATTCCAATACGAGGCGCGCATCCGCGGAGCCCTGCACGGGCTCGGCCTCTCCGACATCGATTGGCACAAAACCCCCGTGCGCGATCTCAGCGGAGGACAGAAAACCCGGCTGGCCCTGGCCAAACTCCTGCTTCGGGAACCCGACCTGCTGATGTTGGACGAACCGACCAACTACCTGGACATGGATGCCCTCGACTGGCTGGAGCAGACCCTCTCCTCCTATCCCGGGGCTTTGCTGGTGGTCTCCCACGACCGCTATTTCCTGGACCGCATCGTGGAAACCATATACGAAGTCGACCGGAGGCGCGTCACCCGATACCCGGGCAATTACTCCGACTTCGTCCGGCAGAAGGCCGAATGGGTTGCCCGCCAGGAAAAAAAGTACGCGGAGCAGCAGGCGGAAATTCGCCGGATGGAAGAGTTTATCCGGCGCAACATCGCCCGGGCCTCCACCGCCAAACGGGCCCAGAGCCGGAAAAAAGCCCTGGAGCGAATGAAGCCCGTCGAACGCCCTCCCAAAGAAGGCCCGCCCGCGGCCATCCGTTTTGACATCGCCGCCGCCAGCGGAAAGGACGTGCTGGAAGCCCGGGAACTGGCGATCGGATACGATCCGGCCTCCCCTTTGGCCTCCGGTCTCTCCTTCCGGATTGAAAGGGGGGAGCGGATCGCCCTGATCGGCCCCAACGGCACCGGCAAATCCACCCTCCTGAAGACCGTCGCCGGCCTTCTCCCGCCCTTGTCCGGCAGGATCCGTTACGGGACGGGAGTGGATCTCGATTATTACGATCAGGAACAACAGTCCTTCAATCCGGAAGCGACCGTTCTGGAAGAAGTGTGGAACGACTTCCCCTCCCTGGACCGGACGGCCGTCCGTTCCGCCCTCGGCCAGTTTTTGTTCAGCGGCGATGACGTGTTCAAAAAAGTGGCCGATCTGAGCGGCGGCGAAAAGGCCCGCCTCTCCCTCTGCAAGCGCATGTTGCGACGGGCGAATCTGCTCCTGATGGATGAGCCCACCAACCACCTGGACATGCGGAGCAAGGAGCGGCTGGAGAAAGCCCTTGCCGAATATCCGGGGACGCTCCTCTTCGTCTCCCACGACCGCTATTTCATCAACCGCCTGGCCACCAGGATATGGGAAATGACGCCGGAAGGAATCCGCTCGTATGACGGCAATTACGATGCGCTTCTGGAACAGAAAAAACGGCTGGAAGAGCGGCAGGTTTCCCCGGGAGAGGACGGCACCCCCCGGCGAAGGAGGGAACCGTCAAGGGAAGTCCGCAAAAGGGAAGAGCGCCTGCGAAAGGAGGAAGCCGCCCGGCTGGAAGCGGAAATTGAGGCGCTGGAGAAAAAAATACAGGAAATCCAGGAAGCGATGTGCCGGCCGGAGGTGCTCCGGGATCCCGAAAGGATCCGGGAGCTGAAGGGCCAGCTGGAGGAGCACGAGGAGAGGTTGGCGAAAAAAACGGATCGCTGGGTCGAGTTGGCCGAATGAGCAGCTTCCCCCCCGAAAAAAGGGAGTGCGCCGTGAGGAGCCACGGCGCACTCCCTTCGGCGATTCGGCCGCCTGTTCGCCCACGTCCCGTTTCTAATGGGGAACGGAATTGGAATCCGCCTTCTGGTCCGGATCATAGGGAATCAGCTCCAAACGGTCATCGCCGGCGACGGTCACCTGTTGAAGCTCAAAGGGACTGTCATCATAAACCCAGACATGCCTCCGGTCTTCCTGCATCACGGAGATTTGAAGCCCTTCGGGCGCGTTGGAGAGGACAACCGTCGACTCCATCCCGGGTTTCCAATCCCATCCGACGCGGGAGGCGGCGATTTCCCCTTCGCCATCTTCGTATAAACGCAGGTAACCGTCTCTGCCCCAGACCAACACCAGATTCGTCTCACCGGAGGAAAGGACCAGTTGCAGGGGATCGGACGCATCCCCCTCGGGCCGCAAAAACCGGAAGGAGAAGGGGGAGGCATTGATCCGCACCCGCGCGGAGCGCCCCATTTTCCACCGATCCCCTTGAATCAGCGCACTCCCCCGGGACAACTGCCACGGAATCTTCTCGTAGACTTTGTCGCCGTACGCGATCACCTCAGACCGAAGGAGCTTTGTTCCCTCTCCCCCCTGAAAACGGATCCGGAAATTCTTTTCCGCCGGAATGTTCCCCACGGCAACCCAGCGGCGGGTGTCATTCTTTTTCCAGATGGAGTAGCGGATCGGTTTATCGGGAATATAGGTGATCTCGAAGTTGTACACGCTTCCGTCCCGGACCGAAAGAGCCCCTTCGGAATCGACGAGCGAATACCATATTCCGGGGCTGGACATCAAAACCAATAATCGTCCCTTCTCCACGGAAAAACCGTACGAATTGCCGGATTCCCGGTTCGTCAGCATCACCGAGAAGGGCTGGCCTTTCCGGGGGACGAAGGATCCGCGGATGATGGAACCTCCCCGAATCGTCTCCGGCCACACATACTCCTGCCGCCCATCATCGAAGACAATGCCCGCCCGCTGCGTCTCATCCAACGGGGCGGTCCGCCCCTTTGCCTGCAAATCCCTCGAAAAGGTCCATATCCCGTAAGTCCCTCCGGCCAACAGCGCGAGGGAGATGGCGGCGGCCAGCATCCCCTTTTTCCGACGCATCAGCGGGCGCAAAAGGGGCCGCTTCGAGGACGGCGACGGCTCCCGTTTCATGCGGAGAAGCTCCGCTTTCACCCGATTCAAAACGTCTCTGCGCGAATATCGGGGGTCGAGAAAGTCCGCCACCAACGGGCGAAAGGGTTCGGGAATCCGGTCATGAACGGCGGCCTGTTCGGGGGCTTTCCCTTTTTCCGGAAACTCGCCCGTCAACAGAAAGAAGAGGAGTTCACGCCATTTCTCCTCCGGCGGTTCGGTATACCCCTTGATCCATAAAAAGAGAAAATAAGGTTCGCCATCCACCAGATAGACGTTGCGGGGATCACAGGTGCTTGAAAGGGGCAGGGGTTGCTTGTCCAACTCCTCCAAAGTGGACAGCAGCTTCCGGCAGATCTCCAGGGCGGGCGACGGCTTCATCGGGACTTTCCCGCCGACCAAGGTGGAGAGCGGATCCCCGCGCAGGGGCGGGTGAATCAGTTTGACCCTGCGACTCTCGAAGATCACATCCAGGATGGACGGCACGTGGCGAAGATCCAGCTTGAGGGCGGAAGCGGTCCGGGACGGAAGCGGCTTCCGCAGGGGAATCTCCTGCACATACACCACAGTTCCATCCTCCGTCTTGGCCTGAACCAGCTGATTCGAGCCGAACCGGATCACGTCCTTTACCCGATACCGCTGGTTTCCCGCAGAAAACCCGCGAATTTCCTTCACATGACCTCCCTCATTTCCATCTGGTGCGAATGGTAATTCCATGAAATTACTTGAAAATACAGACAATATAAGGTCCTATGAAAAATGAAGATCTTTCTTTCAATTATACAAGAAAACCTTGCCCTTAAACAGGATCTGCGAAAGTTCTCCGGTGTCATAAAGTCCCGAAAAAGCCGGCGCCCTGAAGGCGCCGGCGAAAGATTCCATCCCGCTCACACAGCCTTTCCGCTTTCACTTCCCCTGTGCCGTTCCAAAAACTCGAGGATGCGGCGATACACCCTGATCTCGTTCTCCTTTTTCGTAAATCCGTGCCCTTCGTCTTCCAGCACGAGATATTCCACGCCAACTCCCCTTTTCTTCAGGGCGGCGACGATTTGATCCGACTCCGCCCTCACCACCCGGGGATCGTTGGCTCCCTGAATGATGAGCATCGGTTTCTTCATGTTTTTCAGGTACGTGATCGGGGAATCTTCCGTCAGTTTCTCCCTGTTTTCCACCGGATCGCCGACCAACTGTTTCATCGACGGCTTCCAGAAATCGGGGACCGATTCGATAAAGGTAAACAGATCGCTGGGTCCGAACAGGTCGACGGCGGCGCGCACGTATTCCGGATGGCGTCCGGCCAGAAGCAGGGTCATATAGCCGCCGTAGCTGCCGCCGACGACAAACAGCTTATCCCGCTCCGCGATCCCCTGCCGAAAGAGCCACTCCATCCCCGCCACACAGTCGAGGCGAGGGCCTCCCCCCCAATCCCTTTCCACCATTTTGCGGAAGCGTTTGCCGTATCCGGTGCTGCCGCGAAAGTTGGGGGCGAAAATGGTGTAGCCCCGTGCGAGGAGAAACTGGAACAGGGCCCGGAACCGCTTGCGCTCCGCCCACTGGGGACCGCCGTGGGGCCAAAAGATCGCATACCCGTTGGCCCTCTCCGGCTTGGCCCGAAAGAGGAGGGCCTCGATTTTTAGGCCGTCAAAGGAAGGATAAGTGACCACTTCGGGCTCCACCATGGCCTCTCTGGAAACGCCCATCACCCGGTTGTCCGTCAGAGCTTCCCAACCGCCGCCCGGCCGTTTCCGGAAGAGGTTCGGGGGAACAGTGGCACCGCGCCCGAGCAGATAGAGGGTGCCGCTCTCGGCGACGTGCAGCTGATCCACGATGTCCACGGGCAACGAAACGGGAACGAGGGTCCGGTCATCGGGCCGGAAGGCGTAAAGCCTGTCCGACACCCCTTTGACGGTCGAAATGTACAGCGTGCGGCTCGGGGCGTGCCATTTCAGATGCCTGGCCTCTTCCCGCTCAAAGGTGACCACGGGGGCAAACTCCCGCTTTTCAAGGTCAAAGCCGGCCACGTATGCGTACTCTTCGCCGTAGTCGGTCACAAAATACAAATGATTCTCACTCGTGTAGACGATGCTGGATACGATGTGCGCCTCCTCCGGATTCGGCGTGAGGGAAACCGCCTCTTCCCCCTTCTTGACAAAGCCGCACTGGTGCGTGTTGCTGAGCAACTTCACCCAGGCGAAACCGGTCTCCTTCGGACTTGCGGCAAGCAAATGTACCGGGGCATCCTGGCCGACGAGCAGGGTTTCGCATTTCCTTTTCGCCAAATCGTAGCGGCAAATATTCAAATAAGTGGGATTCCCCCGGCTCGTGTGGTAGTAGATGCGCTCCCCGTCTTCCAACAGATGGACGGCAAAAAATTTCTCCCTCGCCTTCGGTTCCAGAAGGGGGAGGGGATTTCCCCCTTCCGGCGGCAGTGCGTAGATGTGGAAGTTCTCGTCCCCGTCCCGGTCAAAACCGGCGATGATAAAGCGCCGTTTCGGATCGATCAGGACATATCCCACGTCCTGATCGACGGATGTCAACGGATAAGGATATGTTCGGGGCAGGTCCATGGCCCACAGATTGAATTTTCCGCCCAGATTGCCGGCGAAGACGAGCTGTTTTTCGTCCTTGCTGACGGCGAAAAGCGTGATGTCGAAGGTGCGGAAAAACTGCTCCGCGGCAGGCTTGGGAAACGAAAACATCAAACATCTCCTCTCCTTCCCGGAAATCGGCGAGGGACGGGATCGGGCGCCACTGCCGCTCTTCTCACCCGCTTCTTCCCGCCGTTTCCAGCTTATGCAAAAAACGTTCCTGCCGGACGGCCAGCTCCTGGGCTTCCTCGATGCCGACCTCCCGAAAGGAGACATGACCGCCCGGGGGCAGTTGGGCCAGTTTCGGAAGATCCACCGAGATCACGGCGGCAATCTTGGCATAGCCTCCCGTCGTCTGACGATCCGCCATCAAAACGATCGGCTGACCGTCCGCCGGCACCTGGACCGCGCCCATGGAGACGGCGTCGGAAAGGATGTCGGCCGACTCCCGGTGTTCGATTTCGGGTCCCCGCAGGCGGATTCCCATTCGGTCGGACTGGGCCGTCACCTGATATTCACTCCCGAGGAAAGTCCGGATCCCCTTGGGTGTGAAGGCTTCTTCCTGGGGACCGAGAATGACGCGGACTTCTTCCTTCCTGTTCCATCCGGGGATCCAATCGGCGGAAAGGCTCCGGCCAATGCGGCGGGAAGCCGCTCCTCCCTCTCCCCGCTCCAAGACGTCCCCCCGACGGAGAGGTCTTCCCTTTATGCCTCCGATTTTCGCCCGGACATAGGTGGATTTGCTCCCCATCACGTTTTCACCGCAAATCCCGCCGGCCACCGCCAAATAAGCCCGCATTCCGCTCAGCGCGCCCCGGAAGCGGAGAACGCTGCCCCGCTCCAGCACAAAGCTTTTCCACAGGGGGGCGGGAACGCCGTCCACCGTCGGCCCCAGATCGGCCCCGCACAGAGCAACGACGATATCATCCAATGCCTTGAGTTCAGGGCCGATCACCGTCATCTCCAGTCCCGCCTCCCCCCTTCGGTTGCCCACGAGGCAGTTGGCCACCTGCAGGGAAAAGGCGTCCATCGCCCCCGCCACCACCATGCCGGTGTGCTGGAATCCGATTCGTCCCAAGTCTTGCACAGTGGTCAACAGTCCCGGTTTCAACACTTTCAGCGCAGGTTTCATCGTTTCCGATCCAATCCTTTCTCGGGTCAAAGGGGTAGGCTGTCGGATGCCGGCAGGGAGGCCGCTTCGTTACTTCCCGGCCCCTCCGGCCCGGATCAGGACGGACCCAGCCACTCGCCGACCCTTCGGATCTCCACGCCCTCCGACTGCAACGCTTCCCGGAGCCGACGGGCGAAGGCCAAGGCCTGGGGTTCGTCCCCGTGCACGCAGACGGTGTCGGCGCGGATGGAAATTTCCGTCCCATCCACGGCGGTGACTTTTCTCTCCTTTACCATGCGAAGAACCCGTCTCACCGCCTCCTCCGGATCGCGGACCATCGCCCGGGGATCGGTGCGGGGGGTCAGCGTGCCGTCCGGTTGGTACGTCCGGTCGGCAAACACCTCCTCCGCCACCGTCAGCCCGGCGGCCCTTCCCGCCTCCACCAGGCGGCTTCCCGCGAGCCCAAACAGAATCAGTCCGGAATCGACGGCGGCCACCGCTTCGGCAATGGCGGAAGCAATCCGCCTGTCCCGGCAGGCCATGTTGTACAGGGCGCCGTGGGGCTTCACGTGTTGCAGCCGCTTTCCGCAGGCGCGGGCAAAGGCGGCGAGAGCTCCCACCTGATACAGCGTCATGTTGTAGACGTCCTTCGGCTCCACCTCCATCCGCCGGCGGCCAAATCCCAAAAGGTCCGGCAGACCGGGATGGGCTCCCAGTCCGACTCCCTTCTCCGCGGCGGCCTTCACGGTGCGCCCCATCACGTTGTGGTCTCCGGCGTGATAACCGCAGGCGATGTTGGCGGACGTGACAAACCGGAGTACCTCCTCATCCCTGCCGAGGGTGTAGGCGCCAAAACTCTCTCCCAGATCCGAATTCAAGTCCACCATCCAACGGCTCATGCTTCTTCTCCCTCCGTGCAATCCCGGATTTCCACCAAATATGTCCCCCGGCGCACCTGTTCCTCGATCTCCCGGTATTCCTCCTCACCCACCGGCCGAAAGCGGAGCCGATCCCCCATCCGGAGCAGGATCGGCTCCTCCCGGTGCGGATCGTAGAGCCGGACGGGGGTCCGTCCGATCAACCGCCAGCCCCCCGGCGTCTCCAGGGGATACACGCCGGTCTGGTTTCCGGCGATCCCCACCGATCCCTCCGGAATGCGCGAACGCGGACGCTCCAGCCGGGGCGCGGCGATTTTCCGCGACATCCCGCCCAGATAGGGGAATCCCGGAACAAAGCCCATCATGTACACGAGATAATCGCGTCCACTGTGCAGGCGGATCACCTCTTCCGGCGTCAGTCCGTTATGCTCCGCCACGAAGGACAGATCCGGCCCCCACTCCCCGCCGTACACCGTCGGCAGCACCACCAGCCGCGCGGGAGGAAGCCGAACCCGGTCCAGATCGGCCGCCAGGTCCGACAAGCGCTTCGCCAGCTCCTTATACCGAATCACATGGGGTCGATAAAAAACGGTGACCGATCCATAGGCGGGCACCCATTCAACAACGCCGGGAGGAGCATTCTTCTCCAGATGGTGACAAAAGCCGCGCACCCTGCGGTGAACGTCCGGGTGAATCGCATCCCCCAGCCGCACCGTCACCGCCGTATCTCCCAGCGGTTTCACGGACAGGATCACCGCGCTTTCTCCCCCTTTCGAAAATGGCCCCGACAGCCCGCGGGCCAACCGCCGCGGACGGAAAACCCTCCGACCTGCGCGGCGGCAATCCCGCGAACACGTTTCATTGATTCTACTTTTCTCTGTGATTCCCTTTCCCCTTCAAAGGAGAGCAATCTGTAAATTCTTTATGAATCCCGCCAAATCAACTTGCCGATTATCTTTTCCCCTGTATTATCCCCCGCCAGCGGACGGATGAGGTCACAAAACCGGAATGCCCGGCCTAAGATGCCGTAAAAAACCCCACCGGTTCCTTTCCAGCCGGCGCCGTCCATCTTCCGGATCGCCGCATGCAACGCAGTAAAAAAGGCCGGCTTCACCGGTCCTTCTCGCTACGGATTTCTTAGTGTTGGGTCGTGGCGGCCACAGTTGCGGAGCACAATGGCGCCGTCATCATCCAAGTGGAAGGTGATTCTCCAATCCACATCCCTGTCCCGGTTAACAAAAAATTGGGGATATGAACAATCAAAAAAACCATTCCCCACATTCGCCAGCGCAAGACGTTCTTCGTCCGAAAAATGTGCGGGAATGGCTTGCAAACGCAAGGTCCGCCTCGGCGGCCGGTCGCCGCTGTGGGCGGCGCGAAGGGGGAATGCGGCGAACCTTCCAGTCCTTTTTTCAACCGGCTTTCACGATGCCATCCGACCGGCGCGTTTCCCTTCCATCAATTCCCTCTGTTCATCCGCCGTATATCGGGGGGCGTAACCCTTTCCGCATTTGGTGCAAACCAGATACGGCACCTTGAGCGGATAACCGTCGTCACAGCAGTGATAATACTCTTCGTGGAACTCCACCCTGATCCTCTCGCTGCAGCAGGGAGAAAGCATCCAGAACCCCTCCATTTGTTATATTTATCACATACTTAAACTCCCCATCCTCATCTCAAACGCCAAAAAACCGGGAAATTTACGTGTTCTTAACTACATGATAAGGGAATTGGGGAAATTCATTATGTGATATTGTTCACAATAAATCCCCCGTTCATAGAATTTCCATATCCTTTCAAGATCGCCCGCTTACCTCTGATCGGCACGCGGGCGCGATCCCCGACGAAAAAACCCGCGGGACATCTTCCCGCGGGCGGATTTACGCATCACTTGCCGATGAATTGCTGTGTCCAATAATGTCCGTAAGGGCCTCCCTTGGCGTAACCCACTCCGATGTGGGTGAACTGGGAACTCAATATGTTGGCGCGGTGACCGCTGCTGTTCATCCATCCTTTGACCGCCTCCTCCGGCGTCGGATAGCCGGCGGCGATATTTTCGCCTGCCGTCCGGAACCGGATGCCGAACTTCCTCATCATGTCAAAGGGAGAGCCGTAGGTGGGGGATTCGTGGGAAAAATACCCGTTGTCCCGCATGTCCTCCGATTTGACGCGGGCCACGCGGGACAATTCGACATCCACTTTCAAAGGCGCCAGCCCCCGTTGGGCCCGTTCCCGATTGACAAGTTCGACCACTTCCCTTTCGAAGGCCGAAAGGGCACCCGGAGGATGGTCGGTCTTGGAAACGGAGGGTTGCGGCGGATTCACCCGGCCGGTCGCCGCTGTGGAGGGCCGTTCCTCTTTTTTTCCGGCAGGAATCGCATTCGGCTTTTCTTTCCCGGGTTTCTCCCTCTCCGGCTTTTTGCTCTCGGCCTTTTCGCGGTCGCCCTTCGCTTTTTCCTTCGTCGGCTTCTCGCCGCTTTCATCCGGCTTTTCCTGCGTCAGTTCCATGTCTTCGTCGCCGGAAATTCCCTCCGGATCCGCAGAGCCCGGCAGGGCGGCGAGATCACCGGAAGCTTCCGCGGCTTGGGAAGGTTTTTCCTTTTCAAAGAAAACATCCGCTGCCCGGGCGTACAGCATCCCCGAGCAAAGGAACAGGACCAAAGTGATCAACCCGTATACGGGGAATCGTCTCCGCCTTCGTTGCACTCGTCTGGTTCTCCTGGGAGGCAGGGGTCCGTTGAGGCGGGAATGCAAACGGGAACTCCTCCTTCCATGGAATTTGCCATCTCTTGAAAAATGAATCCTCCTTCTTCACTAGGAAAAACGGTGGCAACCGAATGAAAGGTTCGCAAAAAGAAAAATTTCCTATAAATGACGTCGGTTTGGGGCCGGGATCCGCTCCGCTTGGCGCCCGGATTGAACCTGAGGTTTTGGATTGGCGAAACCGCAGGGAAAAAGCACAACCCCCCTGGCCGCTCCCTGTCCAAGCGGACGCCTTCGTCTTCCAGGGAGGGACTTGCGGAAGAAGAGCTGCGGCCCATTCTCCCTTCAGGACCGGACCCCCGCGGTTCTCCGGCCGATCACCCGCCTCTTCCCTCCTTCGCAACGGACCACTCCCGGAAGGCGATGATCAGGAACGGGACGACGGCGTAGATGATGGCCGTCGCGGCGGAGACCAGCCCCGAATCGTTCAGGGCCAGGGCGGCAAGAGCCCCTGCGCCGATGGAAGCGAAGCCGTTGTACAGCTTCGGATAATGTTCCTTCATCCACTTCAATCCCCGGAACGGTCGGTACGAAATGAGGGTCAGGACAAACAGGGAGGTGAGCAGCACCTTCCCCCAGGAAGAGACGCGCAACAGGCGAAGGTTAACCTCCAGCTTGCGCATGATGATATGGGCGATCTCATCCACATCCCCCGCCATCAGGTAGGAAAGGGCCCGGCCGATGTGGGAGGGTTGGTCGTCAAACAGCAAATTCACTCCGATCAAAAGTCCCGCCCCCAGAAAGAGGAAAACCAGGGCGATCCAATACCATTTTTCTTGTTGATTCCGGCGGAAAAACCGAAAATAAGCGGTGCCAAAACCGACGGCGGAGGCCAGGGCTCCTCCCGCATTGGTCCCCCAGAAGGGAGCCGCAAAAAAGAAGACCAACGCCAAAAAGAAAAGGGCCACCGGCAACCGGCTCCCGCCCTGCCTGCGCTCCAGCCAGGCGGCACAGGACAGAATGGCCGAACCGAGAACGATTCCCATATACTCGTTGCCGATTCCGTAATAGCGGGCTCCCTTGATGGGATCGTAACCGAGAAAGGATTTTTCAATCAGCGTCCCCCCGAAGATCCCGTCGAGGACAACCGGGACGCATCCCAAAATCCCCAACGCCAACAGCAGGGGGACAACGGGCAGCCGCCGCAATGCCGCCGTCAAAAACAGGGCGAGGGTCCCCACCGTCAACAGAAACCCCCAGGTGTGCGGAATCGACGCCCCGGAAATCAAAAGGAGAAGAAAGGGGAGAACAAGCATGGCGATCAACAGGCCCTGGATCGCTTCCCAAAAACGGTGCCATCTGCGCCAAAGGATCACGAGACTGCTGAGCAAAACGGCAATCTGAAACACGATAAAGGCGGAAATGACTGAAGCGCGCATCCCGTAAATCGTGTGGACGCGCTCCATTTCCCGGAAAAATTCATCGATCGATCCGTCGACCACCCGCATCGGCCGCCCCAGCATCGGGTCCGGAAGCGGGATGCCGAAGGCGTCGAGGACGGTGGGGGCCAGGTCCACGTTGCTGACGAGGCCCTCCCGCCGGGTAGTGGGGGAATAAAGAAGGCCGCGTTCGCCCCCGGGCCGATACCAGATCAGCGGCGCCAGCACTTCCTTTCCCCCGGGGTCGGCGGATGATCCGGGGGATACCAGCACCAATTGCCGCTCCGGCGTCAAGAGCGCCATCACTCGCCCCAGGAAGCGGTCCATCTCCTTCAGCACTTCCAGGCGGACCGCCCGATAACGATCGGTGGCCATCTCGGCGGATATGCGGTCCAACCGGTAGAGATCCCCAAGCTCAACCACGACGAGGGAGGGAGCTTTCCATTTCTTAAGGCAGTCGAGCAAATAGGAATAATTCGTCTTCACGCCGAAAGGGCGGCGGGAATCGACGAGCAGCGTTTCCCGCCCGATGCTCCCCACGGGAGTGATCCCCCGGGCGTCCATGGTCAGAAAGGGGGCCCAGCGCACGGCCGTCTCCCCTTCATCCAGGTTGCCAAGCACCGCCGTGCTCCGTCCCGCCCGGCGGAGCGCTTCCCCCAAGGCGCCGGGGGACATCCGATAATTTCCCGCTTCATTCTCCCTTATGTAGCGGTGGACCGCCGGATAAACCACCGCCCGATCCGGCGGTATTAAACCCGTACGCATGGCGTAACGATCTCCCGCCAGCTCCCCGTCGATCCGTTCCCCCGTCTGGTAAAAGGTCGCATCCGTCGGCGCGGAGATCCGCGTCCCCGCCCCCATGGTGGCGTAAATATGGGCATCCCATTCCCTTTTGCCGGTCTTGAGATTCATCCCGGCCACGGCTCCCCGCTCCAAGAGAGCGCGAAAATGGGGAAGGGACTCCTCCCTCAGGTCGGACAGCGTCAGGCCGTTGATGATGATCATCCAAATCTGACGGGGCGAATCGGCCTCCTCAGCCCGAACCGCACCGCAGGAAACCGACCAGATGAGTTGCGTCACCAACGCAATCAGCCAAAGGATCCGCACACCGCATTCCCCGCTTCGGCAACACGCCCGATCCGGTTTGCACAGAGATCATCCGCACGTCCATCACGGGCCGGACATTCATCGGACACTACCTAGAATACCCTTCCCTTTGGTCTCTATCCGTCGCGAAATCCACAGCCGCATCCACAGGGTTATCAACAATTTTATCCACAATCAGCGGGGGATGTGGACAGTGAAGACCGCTTTATCCACAACGAGGGGGAAGATGGGGACCGAAGCCCGCCGCTTCGCCTTCAATTATCCACGAAAATATCCACACCAATGTCCACAATATCCACAAAACCCTGAAAGGGCAAAAAAAAATCCACCTTTCGGTGGAACAAGACTTTCGAAAAAACCTGCCGGAAGCCCAGTGCCGTCCATCACCGGTGTTGCCGGCTACCCCAACGGCAGATTGGCCGCGGCGTTCAGATCCAAGCCGGCGGTTTGCCCGTCCCACAGGCGATACGTCCCGGCCGCCGCGATCATCGCCGCGTTATCCGTACACAGAACGGGGGGCGGAATCCGCAATCGGATCCCCTCCTCGGCGCAACGCTTCGCCAAGGATTCCCTCAGGCCGCTGTTGGCGGAAACCCCTCCCGCCAAAACCAACTCGGTCACCCCCGTTCTCTTGACGGCGGCGATCGCCTTTTCCGTAAGCACTTCCACAACGGCTTCCTGAAAGCTGGCGGCCACATCGGCGGGGTTCGCCTTTTCCTCTTGCCGGATCAGGTTGCCCACGGCCGTCTTCAGGCCGCTGAAGCTGAAGTCCAGGGAGTCCCGATCCAGCCACGCCCGCGGCAGGGAATACACCGGTTTTCCCTCCCGGGCCAGCCGGTCAATGTGCGGTCCCCCGGGATAGGGAAGGCCGAGGAGTCTGGCCACCTTGTCGTAGGCCTCGCCGGCCGCATCATCGCGGGTTTTTCCCAACCGTTCAAACCGGTTGTGGGCGGGCATGTAAATCAGCTCGGTGTGGCCACCGGAAACGACCAGCGACACCAGCGGAAAACGAAGGGGTTCCACCAGCTGGTTGGCGTAAATATGTCCCGCGATGTGGTGCACGGCCACCAGCGGGATGCCCGCGGCGAAGGAAAGGGCCTTCGCCGCGGAGACGCCGATCAGAAGGGCTCCCACCAGTCCCGGCCCCTGGGTGACGGCGACGGCGGACAAATCCCCGAGCCGCACCCCGGCCCGGTCCAGGGCCTCCTGCAGAATCGCCGTGATCCGTTCCACATGGCGCCGGGAAGCCACTTCGGGAACGACTCCCCCGAACCGGCGGTGAAGATCCATCTGGGAGGAGATCACGTTGGACAAAAGCTCTCTGCCATCGGCCACCACCGCCGCCGATGTCTCGTCACAGCTGGTTTCGATTCCCAGAACCAGGCATTTCCCCTTGATCGGGGGATTGCCGTGTTTTTTCGTCGTTTCCATGCAACGTCACCCACATGATAATGGCATCTTCCTGATTGTCGGTGTAGTAGCGGGGGCGGATTCCCGAAGGCTCGAAGCCCATTTTCTTGTACAGCCGCTGGGCAATCTTATTGGAGACCCTCACTTCCAGGGTCATTTTGCCCGCCCCCCATTCCTTGGCCTGGCGCATCACATAGGAAAGGAGGGCTTTGCCCAATCCCCGGCCCCGGAAGTTGGGATGGATGGCGATATTGGTGATATGGGCCTCGTCCAGGAGGAGCCACAAACCGCAATACCCGACCACGCGGCCGTCCACCTGAATCACGGAGTACCGGGCGAACCGATTGTGAACCAATTCGTTGTAAAAAGCCTGGCGCGGCCACGGCGTGGGAAACGATGCCCGCTCCACCTCCATGATCACCGGCAGGTCGGACAATTTCATCGGCCGGAACACGATATGCGGTCGATCCATCGGGTTTCACTCCGTTTTCCTTTCACTCCGTACTTTTCCCGTTTCCCCGGCGGGACAACCATTTCACCTCCGCCTCGGCCAGCTGCAGGTAGTTGGGGGCGAAATCCGGCCCTTCCCCCTTTCCTTCCCTTTTCCAGCGCTCCAGGGCAAGGCGGCCGAGACAAGAGGCGCGGGGAATGTTTTCCGGAGGCAATCCGAAAAAGGCGTTTTCCCCGAGGGCATCCCTGATCCGTTCCCGGAAGCGGTCGACATCGTCCCCCAAAAACAGGACCGGCCCTTCCCCCTCCAGTTCCTTCAGCCACTCGTCGACGGAAACGACCCGCTCCTTTTTTACGGGGCGCACTTCCCCGGACTCGCCCCCCTGAAACAGACCGGTGTAGATTCGATCCCGGCGGGCGTCAAACAGGGGGGCGATCTTCCCGCCAAACCGCATCCCGTTCATCGCCAGGACCGCCAGCGTGGATATGCCGATCAGGGGAAGGTTGCGGCTCCAGGCCATGGTTTTGGCCGTCGTCACGCCGATTCGCACTCCGGTGTAGGAGCCGGGGCCGGCGGCGACGGCGATGAGATCCAGATCGGAAAAGGTGAGCCGCAGTTCCTCCAGCAGGCGGGCCACCATAGGCATCAGCCGGACCGAATGATCCTTGCGCAGATTGGTGGTCACCTCGCCGAGAATGCGATCCTCCTCCAGCAGGGCCACCCCCATCACCAGCGTGGAGGTGTCGATGGCCAAGACCTTCATTCCCGCCTCAACTCCCTGCAAAGCCTGCGCACCCGCTCCACGTCCGGAGCAAAAGTGATCAGGCGATCACCGGTCTCCCCGACGGTGAGAGCGATGCACACGGTGTGATCGGGAAGGAGTTCCTTGATCCGGTCGGCCCATTCCACCAGCGTGACACCGTCCCCGAAAAAAAACTCGTCCCACCCCAGATCCTCATCGGGGGATTCCAGGCGATACACATCCATGTGATAAAAGGGGAGACGGCCGCGGTATTCCTTGATGATGGTGAAGGTGGGGCTGTCCACCGCTTCCTCCACCCCGAGACCCTTGGCGATTCCCTGGGCGAAGGTGGTTTTGCCGGCCCCCAGATCCCCCACGAGGGCCAGCACATCGCCGGGCTCCAGCAGCTCAGCCAGGCGGACGCCCAGCCGCCGCGTCTCTTCTTCATTTTTCGAAACAAACCGACAAGCTTCCTGCATGACCATCACCCGCCCTGATAACGGTCGTCTCGAAAGGGATGCGGCCATCCCTCGGGGGAACGCGATACTTGCCGCGGCCATTACCATTTTTCCCATAGAAAAGAATAAGACCGCAGCCGAACGCTGCGATCCGTCCGTGGAGCGGGTGATGGGAATCGAACCCACGCATCCGGCTTGGAAGGCCGGTGTTCTACCACTGAACTACACCCGCGCGATCAAATTGGAGGGAAGTGGTCGGGGTGACAGGATTTGAACCTGCGACCTCCTCGTCCCGAACGAGGCGCTCTACCAAGCTGAGCCACACCCCGAAACCATCCGATGAAGGATATCGCCGGCCCCGTGCCGGCGGGGCCGCAGGAAAATCTGGTGCGGTCGGCGAGATTCGAACTCGCACGGCCTTACGGCCACTACCCCCTCAAGATAGCGTGTCTGCCAGTTCCACCACGACCGCATGAACTTCCGTATTGGTGCGGGTGGAGGGACTCGAACCCCCACGCCAAAGGCGCTAGATCCTAAATCTAGTGCGTCTGCCAATTCCGCCACACCCGCACGGGATAAACGGTTCCGTCGCCAGCACGGGTGCGCCTCATTGCCGACGGAGATAATCATATCACGGTATGGGACCGGTTGTCAAGGGATCCGAAGAGAATTTTCTTTTCAAATCCTTCGGAGAAAATACCACCCTCATCAAAACGCCGCGCGAGGAGCGCCCCGACGGGAACTCCTCGCGCAACCGACAAGGATGAGTCCTGTTTCTTTTGGTGAGCCATCCAGGACTCGAACCTGGGACACCCTGATTAAAAGTCAGGTGCTCTACCAACTGAGCTAATGGCTCGCGCGTGGCTGGGGAGGTAGGATTCGAACCTACGCATCACGGAGTCAAAGTCCGTTGCCTTACCCCTTGGCTACTCCCCAATGTGGGGCGACCAGTGGGAATCGAACCCACGAATGCCGGAGCCACAATCCGGTGCGTTAGCCACTTCGCCATGGTCGCCACAAAGAGAAATTGGCGGAGCTGACGGGATTCGAACCCGCGATCTCCTGCGTGACAGGCAGGCATGTTAGGCCTCTACACCACAGCTCCGCGTCCGGGAGAGGAATCTCCTCTCCACAAAAATGGTGGACGGTGACGGGCTCGAACCGCCGACCCCCTGCGTGTGAAGCAGGTGCTCTCCCAGCTGAGCTAACCGTCCACGTGGTGACCCGTAGGGGATTCGAACCCCTGCATGCCAGCGTGAAAGGCTGGTGTGTTAACCACTTCACCAACGGGCCATGAGTTTTTACATTCCGGCGGAGAGAGCGGGATTTGAATCTCCGCGGGACCTGCGTCTCCAGTCCCGACAGGCCGCTCCTTCAGCCGCTTGAGCTTTTCTGGCTCCTCCGGCAGGACTCGAACCTGCAACCTACCGGTTAACAGCCGGGCGCTCTACCATTGAGCTACGGAGGAACGACACTGATGATTATACAAGATTTTTGTCCGGTTTGCAAGGGCTTTTCCCATCGGACACCCCGCGATCGCGATCCGATCGCCGCGCGAGGTGTCGACGCTTTAATAACATAGCACATCCATTTCGTTTCGTCAAGAGGAAAATTCCCCCCTGATCCGGCACCGTCCCCAAGGGGAATTTCCCGGCCTTCCCATGCAGGCGGATGGGGATTTGAACCGGCTCCGGGCACTGCCATGGAATCCGGCCGGCGCCCGAAAAAAACCGGGCGATGGGCCCGGTCTCAATCAAGCTCATACTTCTCCTTCATTTCGTCCGCCTTGTTCCTTACCCTCTGCCGCTCCTTTTCCCTGTTTTCCCGCAGCAGATCATACAGCCTCGAACAGCGTTCTCTCCTGTAGTTCCTCAATTGGTTGATGCGATGATAGACTTTTTCCCGCAAGGAGTTGTACTCCTCCCTGGACATTTTGCCCGATTCGTCCAGGTATATTCGCGCATCCAACATTCGTGAATCTTCCCTCAATGTTTTATCCAGCATCGATGACTCCGCCTCGTTGACGACATCCCATTTGTCTCCCCATTGTCTGTCTGCCTCCAGGGAACTGTCAATCCTCCACATTTCCCATGCCTCGCGCAAACTCCTGTATTCCTCCTCCAAATGCTCCCGCAAGTCCTCGCCCGTGTTGACGGTGGCATACTTTCCGCCGCCGGCCTCCGCCACCTTCTTGAGGGCGCGCTGGCCCTCGTTGTCCACGTCAAAGCCGATGATGTTGACGACGGCTTGAATATCCGATTCGTGGAGGTCCTTGGCGGCCTTCACCGGATCCCCGCCGCAGGTTTCAATCCCGTCGCTGACCACATAGACGATGTTTTCCACGTTTTCCCCCGTGTTTCCGCTCAGGTCGGTCTTGGCCTGTTCGATCGCCGCGGCAAGGGGCGTCCACCCCGTGGGATTGAACCGGCTCAGCGACTTTCGGAAGGATTTTTCATCGTAGGTCCCCGGCTCGTAGACCAACTCCGTGCTTTGACAGGAGAGGTCCTTGTCCTCTTTCCGGTTGCTTCCCTTGTGACCGTAAACCCTGAGGGCCACCTGGGCGCCCGCCGGGAGTTTGGAGACAAAGCTCCGGATTGCATCCTTCGCCAGGTCCATCTTCACGCCGCCCGGAACGCGGCCCGCCATGCTGCCGCTCGCGTCCAGCAAAATCTCCACGTTGATCTGTTTCGGGAGAGCGGACTCCCCCTCCGCCGCCTTTGCCGCGCCGGGAGTTGCCAGGTTGGTTTTGATGGTCGGATCCACGCTGTCCAGCATCTCCACTTCGCGTTCGTAGTTTTCCGCCAGAAGGGCCACCAGGTGGTTGTACGCTTCATCCGCCGTCAAGCCGGTCGGAAGCTTGTCCAACTCGGCTTTCACTTTTTCTTCATCGTACTTGTTCCCGGCATACTTCCCCGGTCCTTCCTTGAGCATGCCTTCGATGTCGGTGGCGGCCTGCTTCACCTCCTTCTCCTCCGGCTCGCCGGAGACTTCCTTTTCCTCCTTCGCAAAGAGGGAACACCCTCCACCGAAAATCAGACAAAGGATCAACATCCATGAGAGCAGCTTGTTCATGTCCCGTTTTCCCCTCCCTGCAATGATTCCGGCGATTTGAATCGGCAAAAAAGGAGACCTGAAACGACTCCCGCACGGGACCCGTAAAAAAACGACCTTTTCCGGAGAAGAACCGACCGCTTTCAAGGGATGGAATCCTGTGGTAAGCTGAAATCGTCGTTACCATCCCGAAAGGTCCGAGTCCCCGGACGTCCATCACAATGCGGATACGGAGGGATGCGGAGATGGAGGAACAAAGAAAACCCGTGGATCCGGACGCCATGCGCTCATCGACGGGTCTCGAGGTGAACATCGCCGGCCTGCTCTGTTATCTGATCCCTTTTCTCTCCGGGCTTCTTCTCCTGCTCCTCGAAAAAAACAGCCGGTTTGTCAAGTTTCATGCCATGCAGGCCGTTTTGACCTTCGGTACGCTGTTTGCCGCCTATTACATCGCCGATCTCATCCCGCTGATCGACGGATTGATCCGATTCCTGATCCGGGTGTCGGGGTTTGTCCTGTGGATTCTGCTGATGGTGAAAGCCTACGGAAAGGAATGGTACCGCCTCCCCTTCGTGGGCGAAATGGCGGAAAAACACATTCAGTAATCCCTCGCTCATCGAATTTCCCCGTGATCCCCGGTCATCCCCTTCATCAGCTCCAGGGCATGGGGAATCACGTCGATCACCGCTTCGAGGCATTCCCTGACGCCTTTTGGACTCCCCGGAAGGTTGATGATGAGCGTGGTGCCCCGGGTGCCCGCCAGGGACCGGGACAACATGGCAAACCGGGTCTTTTTCAGGGTGGTGATCCGCATCGCTTCGGCGATCCCGGGAATCTCCCGCTGGATCACCGCCCGGGTCGCCTCCGGGGTCACATCGTGGGGACCCACTCCGGTGCCCCCCGTGGTCAGGACCAGGTCCAGCTTGTCCACATCGGCAAAACGGATCAGCGCCTCCCGGATCCGCTCCCGATCGTCGGGGAGCACTTCGTGGCGCACCACCTGCCCGTCGATCCGGGCCACCATTTCCCGGATGACGGCGCCGCTCTCGTCCTTCCGCTCTCCCCGGGCCCCCTTGGTGCTGGCCGTCAAAATGCCGACGCGTCACATGGTCACTTCTCCTCCCTGCGAACGTAATCCCCGCTCTTGCCGCCGGTTTTGGAGAGGAGACAGGTGTCCGTCACCACCATCTCCCGGTCGATCGCCTTGCACATGTCGTAAACGGTGAGGGCGGCAATGCTGACGGCGGTCAAGGCCTCCATCTCGACGCCGGTGACGTTGTCGGTCTTCACCTCCGCCTCCACCACCAGCACTTCGTCCCCTTCCTCGTAGAAGCGGATATCGGCGCTTTTCAGGGGAACGGGATGGCACATGGGAATCAGGTCCGCCGTTTTCTTGGCCGCCATGATTCCGGCCACCTGGGCCACCGCCAGGACGTCCCCCTTGCTCACTTTCCCCTGCCGGATCCGCTCCATCGTCTCCCGCTTCATCCGGATGCGGGAACGGGCCACCGCCGTCCGGCGGGTGACCGGTTTGCCGGAGACATCCACCATCCGCGCGCGCCCCTGCTCGTTGATGTGGGTCAGTTTTTCCACGTCCCATCAGCTCCGTCTTTCCGACCGCCCCGTTTGGAAGCGGCTTTATTCTCCGTGTCCGTCCGCCGGCCTTTCCAGACCGCCCTTCTCCAGGGATGCCGCCGCAGCCCGAAAGGCGTCGGACCGGACCAGTTCGATCAGCAGCCTCCCGGCCTCGCTCTCCGCCACCTCCAAGGGGATCACCAGGTCGAAGGGATCGTCTCTCAGGGGAAGGAAATCGAGGCCGAACCTCCTCGCCAGCGCCGGCGTTCCCAGTCCGACGTCCGCCGATCCCTCCTCCACGGCGGCGGCCACCTCCCAGGGGGAAAGCACTTCCCGGTCGTACCCGTCGACAGTGGAGGGATCGATCCCGTTTTCCCGCAGGAGACGGTCCAAAAAAAGGCGCGTCCCCGACCCCTCCTGCCGGTTGATGAACCGGATCCCGCGGCGGGACAAATCCTCCGCTCCGGAAAAACCCGCGGGATTGCCCTTCGCCACGAGCCAGCCGAGGGGACGCGCGGCCAGGCGGAGGAGGAGAACCTCCTTCCCCGGCAAAAACCGCCGCACCCAACGCCGGTGCTCCACGCCATCCCCCTCATCCCCCAGGTGAATGGCCGCCATGTGACACCCTCCCCTCGCGAGGGAGTGAAGGCCGCGCAGGCTGCCGATGCCGGCCGTCGACAGGCTGAAGGGAAGGCGTTCCCGCCGGATCCGGTTCACCAAAAGCTCCAACACCGGATCCTGACCGCCGGCCACCCACAGGGTACGGTCAATTCGTTCCTTCGGCCTAAGCAGTTCCGCCTCCACTTCTTCCCCCGCCCGAAGCAGACCGCGGCGGGCGGGAATCCGCAGCAGGCCGTCGGCCCGGGCCAGGGACAGCGCGGATCCCGCCCCCCGGGGAAGGGGCCGGGCCGCATACCGGTCGCCGATCCGGCCGATGCTCACCCGGACGAAATGCTCCCGCCCCTCCTTGCTCCTCACGTCCTCCTCCAGCCGCACCCGAAGGCGTGGCCGCGGATCCGCCTTCACTTTGAACCAGTGATCGATCAGGGGGCGGACAAACCATTCCAGGGCCAGGTATGCCGCGACGGGATAGCCCGGAAGCCCGATCACCGGCTTATTCCTCACCTTTCCCAACAGAACGGGACTGCCGGGGCTGGTCGCCACGCCGTGCAGGATCACCTCCCCCAGTTCCCGGACGACGTCGTGGGTGTAGTCTTCCGAACCGACCGAAGATCCCGCATTGACCACCACCCAATCGCAGCCTTCCGCGGCCTCGAGGATCGCCCTTTTAAGCAGCTCCGGGTCGTCCCTCACGATCCCCCGGTAATCCGGTTCCGCCCCCCATTCCTCCAGATAAGCGGAAAAAACCGCGCCGTTGAACTCAAAGATCTCTCCCCGCTTCAGGGCTCTCCCCGGCGGAACCAATTCCGAGCCGGTGGGAAGAACGGCCACCCGCGGTTTGGAAATGACCGGAACCTCCGTCACGCCGCCGGCCAGCAACACCCCCAGGTCCACCGGACGGATGCGGTGATGGGCCGGCAGGATCATCTCCCCCTGCGCCACGTCTTCTCCCACGGACCGGACGTGCTTCCAGGGGACGGCCGGTTCCCGGATCTCCACCGTCCGCCCGTCGATCCGCCGGATCCGCTCGAGCCTGATCACCGCATCCATCCCCTGCGGGAGGGGATCCCCGGTGTCGACGGGATGGCAGTCCACCCCCTCCTCCAACCGCAAGGGGCGGGCGGGGGAAGCGTCCCGGGTCCTGTCCGCCCGCACGGCGATCCCGTCCATGGCCGCCGCGGGAAAAGGAGGCATCGACAGCCGGGCGTAAACCGGCTCCGCCGTCACCCGGCCCCGTGCCTGCGGAACCGGAACCCGTTCCGTTTGAGGAGAGAAGCGAAAGGAAAGGAGCAGCCTCTCCCGGGCCTCGGCAAGGGACATGTTTCCGAGGGCTTGTTTTCGCAAGGATTCGTCCACCTCCCCGCCGCCTTTTCTTCCCCGATGTCGAGGAGGGCGCTTCCCTTCCGGCCTTCCTCAGTCTTCCTCCACCTCTTCAAACACATCCCCCTCGATTTTTTCGATGGCGGCGCGCAACTGGTCGGAAATCCGCTTGATCATCTGCGCGCGCTTTTCCCAGGGAAAATCGGGAAATTGCAGGCGCAACTCGCTCATTTTCCGCTGGTCGTAATCCAAAAAGTTCAGGGCGGCTTCGCACGCCTCCACCAGGGCGTTCCAATCGGAAACGGTGATTTGAATCACGTCGTTGTAAGCATTTTCCGCCTTCATCTCTCTCTCTCCTTTCCCCGCCGGGGGGGGACCGATCCTCTGCACGGTAACGCGGTAAAGGGCGCCGTTTTTTGCGACGATTTCCAGGCCCTGATCGGTCACTTCCAAACGGTGGATGGCTCGCTCTCGTTCATCGGTCCTCTCCAAATGGTGCACCATGAGTTCAAAGATCCATCGTACCACATCCTGTTCATCCGTCATCTTATTTCCTCCTCTTCATTAAGATGGAGAGCTGGATCGAACCATCCACATCCCCATCCTTAAAAAACGACAGAATTGGAAGAAAGGTGTACAAGCCGCCGTTTTCTCCGCCGCGACGCGGTTGATATAATAGAAACCGAAAACAATTCAAAAATGCCGGTGAATATGCGCCACAGGGTCGGGGAATTGCCGCCTTACGCTGCCAACCGTCCGCATTCCCCTTCCTGCTGCAGGATCGCCGGTATGTCCGGAGAGGAGTAATAGGCGTGCCCGATATGATGGAGATCGAGGTGCTGTTTTTCGCCGGAATCGCCGAAGCGACCGGGATGCGACGAACCGTCCTCGCCGTGGATGAGGGGATCACGGTCGGAAAGTTGATCGATCAATTGTGTGAGCGGCATCCGGAGGCCGCCCCGCTGATTCGCCGGTCGGTCGTTTCCCTCAATCAGGAGTACGCCTCCGCCGATCAAACCGTCCGGCCCGGGGACGAAATCGCCCTCATCCCCCCGGTCAGCGGAGGGGAAGAGGCGGACGAAGGGCTGTTTTTCGTCACGGAAAAACCGCTCTCCGCCGACCGGATGATCCGCCTGGTTTCCAATCCCCGGGCCGGCGCCGTCCTCACCTTCGTCGGCACGGTGCGGGAGTGGACGGAAGGCAAGCGAACCCTTTACCTGGAATACGAGGCGTATCAGCCGATGGCCGAAAAGAAAATGAAGGAGATCGCCGACGAAATCCGCCGGCGTTGGCCCGATGCCCGGGTGGCGATGGCGCACCGGGTCGGCCGCCTGGAGATCGGGGAGATCAGCGTGATCATCGCCGCAGCCGCCCCTCACCGCGGGGAAGCCTTTGCCGCGGGACGCTACGCCATCGAACGGCTGAAGGAGATCGTCCCGATCTGGAAAAAGGAAGTGTGGGCGGACGGCTCGGAATGGAAAGGACCCCAGAAAGGGCCCTGGGATCCCCGGGCGGGACAGGCCCCGTCCCCGTAATACGCTTTGTCGGAGGTGGGTCCGATGCACATCGACCGGAAACGCTATTCGCGCCAGATCCTGTTTTCTCCCATCGGAGAGGCGGGACAGGCACGGCTGGCCCGTTCCCGGGTGGCCATCGTCGGCCTGGGCGCCCTGGGCACCGCCCTTGCCAACCACATGGTCCGCTCCGGCGTCGGCACCGTCCGCCTCCTCGACCGGGACTTCGTGGAGGAGAGCAATCTGCAGCGCCAGATGCTCTATGATGAGAGGGATGCCCGGGAGGGTCTGCCCAAAGCGGTGGCCGCGGAACGGAAGTTGCGGGCGATCAACTCCTCCGTCCGGCTGGAGGCCCACGTCACCGACATCACCTGGCGGAACGCCGAGGAGCTTTTGACGGGAGTGGATCTGATCCTGGACGGCACGGACAATTTCGACACCCGCTATCTGATCAACGACGTCAGCATCAAGCACCGCATCCCCTGGATCTACGGGGGGATTGTCGGTTCCCGGGGAATGACCTTCACCGTCCGGCCGGGCGCCACCCCCTGCCTGCGCTGCATCTTCCCGGAGGCCCCCGAGCCGGGCTCGGCGGAAACCTGCGACACGGCGGGAGTGATCGGTCCCATCGTCCACATGATCACCGCCCATCAGGCGGCGGAGGCGCTGAAACTGCTGGTGGGGGACACGGAAGCCCTGGACCGGCGGCTCCATCACTACGAACTGTGGCCCTATCACCACGCGGCGCTCCGGGTCAAAGAAAACCCCCGCTGCGCCGCATGCGCCCTGCACCGGTACGACTTTTTGGATCCGGAAAACAAGGAGCCCCGGGCCGTCTCCCTGTGCGGGCGAAACACGATCCAGATCACGCCCGCAAAGCCCGCCCGTCTCAACCTGGAACGGCTGGCCCGGCGGCTCTCCCCGCTGGGACAAGTGGAGCGCACCCCGTTTCTTCTCCGCTTTTCCGCCGACGAACACCGGCTGGTCATCTTCCCGGACGGGCGCATCCTGGTCCAGGGAACGGAAGACCCCGGCGTTGCCCGCAGTCTGGTGAGCAAATACGTGGGAAGCTAGCCGGCAGGGCGACATCCGGCAACTTCATACAAAAGGGTGTACCGCGCCCCGTTTTGAAGGAAGGCCTCTGCGCGGTACACCCTTTTTTCGGTCCCCGCCGCGTTTTTAGGGGCTTACCCCGCGCTCCCGCAGAGGACTTCAGTCCGCACCCGCCTTTTTCTTCCTCGGCACCAGTTCCAGATTGGCCATCCGCTCCATGGCCGTGATCAGGGCGTGGGTCCCCAGCTCATCCCCGCCGTGGGCCTGGATCGACCGGAGGAGCTGGTTCACCACCGCGGTCCCCACCAAGGGCAGATTCATCCTTTCCGCTTCCGTCAGCACGATCCGCAGGTCCTTCTGCTGAAACCGGATGGAAAAACCGGGATCGAGATCCCCCTTCAGAACGCGCGGAGCATAGTTTTCCAGCGCCCAGGAAGTTCCGGCGCCCTTGGTGGTCACCTGCAGCATCTTCTCCAGATCCACCCCCGCTTTCTTGGCAAAGGCGAGGGCTTCCACCATCGCCAGCAGGTTGATGCCGGCGAGAATCTGATTGCAGGCCTTCACCGTCTGACCGGCTCCCACCGGCCCGCAATGGACGATGTTTTTCCCCATCGCTTCCAGGACGGGCCGCACCCGTTCGAGGACCTCTGCGTCGCCCCCCACCATGATCGAAAGGGTTCCCTCCCTGGCGCCCACATCGCCTCCGCTGACCGGCGCATCCAGCATGTGGACCCCCTTTTCCGCGGCGCGCCGGGCCATTTGGCGGGTCGCTTCGGGAGAGATGGTGCTCATGTCAATCAAAACGGTCCCCGGCCGCGCTCCCTCCAGGACGCCTCCGGGACCCTCCACCACTTCCCTCACATCGGGGGTGTCCCCCACGATGGTGATCACCACATCGCTTTCCGCCGCCACCTCCTTGGGGGAACCCGCCGTTTTCGCTCCCCACTTCGCCGCCTCTTCCATCTTGGACGCCGTCCGGTTCCACACGGTGACCGGAAATCCGGCCCGGTGGATGTTGCGGGACATGGAGCGGCCCATGATGCCCAGGCCGATAAAACCGACACGAAGTGAACGGGGCTCCATGCATCTACCTCCTTTACACTTTTATCCCTCCCGAGGCGTCTCGGAACCTTCGGGCGGAGCCTCAGACGACAGATCCGAAAGGGGCCGGGTCCGCTTTCCCGCGTTCAGCCCCGCCCCCGATCCAACCGCTTCCCCCATATACTTTCTGCCTCGAGGGATGAACTCCTTCCGCTCCGAAACCCGATCCGCGCCTTAGCGGCCCAACTTCTCCCGGAGCCGGCCCCGGATGCTGTTTTCCACCGCATCCCAGAGGGAACGGTCTTCCAACAGGCGCTTTTTGAAGGAGCGGTACATCTCCCGCTGTTTCTCCTCAAATTGCGGATCGTCCTTCGGCGGAAGCGACGCCCGCATTTCCTCGATCAGCCGCTGAACCTCCGGCGCCCTGGGCCCCCAGACCGCCCGCTCCCTGCCGTCGGCATCGATGAAGATGAAGATGGGAATCGACCGCGACTTGCCGTTGGTCAAATACTGATCCATCAGCTCCAGGTTTTCGTCCCGGATGAGAAACCGCAGCTCCATGCCGGCCGCCTCGGCCACCCGCATGAGGATCGGCACGCACAACATGGCGTCGCCGCACCAGTCCGCCGTCAAAATGACGGCGCGGAGCCGCAATTCCTTAAGCCCTTCATAGAAGGGTCGAGCCGCCTCCGGAAGGGCATATTCCTGATAAATCCCCATCATCTCTTCCCGGTTGACCTGCATCGAGTCGATATATTCCTTCGTCGTCATTCCCTTTTCAAACCAGTCGTTGAGCGTCATGCGAATCCCTCCAACATGTTCTCTATCTCATTCTACCACGGCAGGGACGGCCGGTCTCAAGGAGCCCCTTTTTCTTTCGGGAGACAGAGGGAAGTGTCGGGAACTGGCCCGCCATTCTTTTTGATGGTATTATTTTCTATGAATTTGCGATTTTCCATTTTGCAGAAAGGTGGCTTGTGATGAGAAAACGCCCTTGTCTCCTGATCCTTCTCAGTCTTCTCCTTCTGTCCGCCTGCTCGCCGGGCGCCGGCAAATCCGCGGACAAGCCCGAAGAAACCATCAAACCGGCGGCCACGGACCCCGAAGGAATGGTCACCGAAGGCCCCGGAAAGTTTGCAGGGGATCGGTATGACGAGGCGAAGGTTCAGGCGGAATTGAAGAAATGGCCCAAAAACATGACCGCCGATGAGGTGTACAACCGCTTGGTGTGGCTAATGGCGGAAGATTACAAACCCGTCATCAAAGAAGCAAAGGAGTACAAGCCCTCCTTCTCCTTGAGCAAACTCGGGGATTTTGATCCCAACCGGCAGCAGAATTCGGAAGGGAAAAAGCAAGAAAAGAACAAGAGGAAAAACATCGTCATCCTGATCGACTCCAGCGGCAGCATGGCCGGCAAAGTCAGCGGGAACACCAAGATGGAGGAAGCCAAGAAGGCGGTGAAGGAGTTTGCCGGTTCCCTGGAAGGCGACATCCGGATCGCCATCCGCGCCTACGGGCACAAGGGGACCAACCGGGAAAAGGACAAGAAACTTTCCTGCGCCAGCACGGAGGAGCTGTATCCCCTGTCCGCCTATCAAAAGGAACGGTTCAACCAAGTGATCGATTCCCTGAAACCCTCGGGCTGGACCCCGCTGGCCGCGGCGATCCGGGGGGCGGGCGAGGATTTGGCGTCGGCCCATCCCGAGGACGAGAACATCGTGTACGTGGTCAGCGACGGAATTGAATCCTGCGGCGGCGACCCGGTGAAGGAGGCCAAGGCTTTGCATCAATCCAAAATCAAAGCCGTGGTCAACATCATCGGGTTTGATCTGGACCAAAACAGCCGGAAGGCCCTGGAACAGGTGGCCAAGGCCGGCGGCGGGGAATTCACCCATGTCCGATCCGCCAAGGAAATGAGGGACGGATTTAACATCTGGACATACCTCGGTCGCTCCAGTCAGATCAATCGCTGGTATCTCGACAACTCCAGGGGTCTCTTCTGGAAACGGCAAAAGGAATATGAATATATATGGGAACTTTTGGGAAGCAGCGTTCAACCCGGAAAGATCGGAAGCCTGAGCGACCGGGAATACGAACGGATGGAAGCGGCCGTGGAGTTTCTCATCGACCAGCGGATCATCCCGGAATCGATGGGAGGCTTCGAGGGAGAGGTGACAAAAAAGCTGAACCACCGGCGAAAAATGATCAGGGAATACCAGCGACAGTTGCGTGAACAAAAAATCGGACAGATTGACGAAGAATACAAACGCATAAATGATCTTCTGGAACAAATCAAAAAACAGGAAAACGAAAAGGTCGAAACATATCGGCGATAACGGATGTTCCCAAATCGAACGGAGCCGCCCGTGGACGGTTGCCCCGAAAAACTTTTGATATAATAAAGATGGACCCATACACACCGCCATCCTGCGCAGGAACGAATCTCCCTTAAAGGAGTGAGGATCACGTGGCCAAAAAGGTATTGATCGTCACCGGCGATGCCGTTGAAGCACTGGAGATCTACTATCCTTACTACCGCTGCCTGGAAGAAGGGTATGAGGCGGTGATCGCCTCGCCGACCAAAAAAACGCTGCACACAGTGTGCCACGACTTTGAGCCCCACATGGAGACGTTCACCGAAAAGCCGGCCTACCGCATCGAGTCCCATCTCTCCTTCGAAGAAGTGAAACCGGAGGAATACGACGGGCTGATCATCCCCGGAGGCCGCGCTCCCGAATACATCCGGATGAACGAGCACCTTAAGCCGATTCTCGAACACTTCTTCAAAGCGGGCAAACCGGTCGCTTCCATCTGCCACGGCTCCCAGGTCCTGGCCTTGGTGAAGGAGCACATCAAGGGGAAAGAGATGACCGCCTACCAGGCCTGCCGTCCCGACGTGGAAGCCTGCGGCGCCATCTATCAGACCAACACCCTGCACGTCCACGACAACCTGGTTTCCGCCCACGCCTGGCCGGACCTGCCGGGCTTCATGCGGGAATTCTTCAAGCTGCTCAACCGGTAATGCGGGAGGACAGCTCACCGGGCGATCCTTCGGGATCGGCCCGGTTTTTTTGTGCATATCAGCCGCGGAAATTCCGGCGTGAGGACGGATGCACCCCGCTGTGACACCATATCCGTCACCCATCCAACGCTTTGGAGAGGGAGCAGCCCGAAATCCGGGAATTCAAGGAATTCGCCATGGGCGGCAAATGTGATCGATCCGGCCGTCGGGGGGATCATCGGCGCCCCCTTCTACAAAATCGTCACCTCCGATGCCTTCCATCGGCCCAGTTGCCCGGACCACATCGACTTTTCCAACCCGTTTCGCCGATCTGCCGGAAACTTGTGCCGGACTCTAACCGTCGCGAAGGAGGCGGACGCGTTCAACCATTGACGGGATCGACTTTCTCAGCGCGGCCTTTGCCCTGTTGTTGCTGCGCCGGCAAATCTTCCGCGGAACCGGCCTGAAAAAAGGAAAGTCGGAGGAAACCGAGAAGTGTCTCCCTGCTTGTCACCGCTCCCGCCAAGGCCATGCGGTGCGCCCACTGCACCTCTCCTTCGGCGGAGGTGAATGCGGCAGGTCCCGCCGTGGAATAAGGATCTTTTGCCTCCAGCCTCACAAAATGCCGCATCATGTAAAAACCGGGCTTCCCTCGCGGGATCCGCCCGGTTTTGCCTAGCATATGCCCGGAAAGCTCCCTTTTCGCCCGCCACAGAGGTGGACGATTTCAACACGGATTTTAGGCCCGCCCCCGGCAGGAGCGCTTTCAGACCAGCTTGACGGACACATATTTGGCTTCCAGAAACTCCTCCATCCCGTGCCGACCGCCTTCCCGGCCGATGCCGCTCTCCTTGAACCCTCCGAAGGGGGCCTGGGCGACGGACGGAAGGCCGTCATTGACTCCGACGATGCCGTACTCCAATCGTTCCATCACCCGAACCGCCCGGGAAAGATCCCGGGTGAACAGATAGGCGGCCAAACCGTAGGAGGTGTTGTTCGCCCGGGCGATGGCCTCCTCTTCGGTCCGGAAGGTTTGAACCGGCGCCACCGGTCCGAAGGTCTCCTCCCGCTGCACCAACATCTCATCCGTCACCTGGACCAGCACCGTCGGTTGGAAGAAGGTCCCCTTCTCCAGCTTTCCGGAAAGGCGGCAACGGCTGCCCCCTATGGCGATGCGCGCCCCCTTTTCCACCGCATCGCGCACGTGCCGCTCCGATTTCAGAACCGCCTGCTCATCGATCAGGGGACCGATATCCACCCCTTCTTCCAGCCCGTAACCCACCTTCATCGCTTCCACGCGCCTCACCAGCGCTTCGGTGAAAGCCTCCGCCACGCTCTCGTGCACATAGATGCGGTTGGTGCAGACACAGGTCTGGCCGGCGTTGCGAAATTTGCTGGCCGCCACTTCGGCTGCCGCCGCCTCCAGGTCCGCATCCTCAAACACGAGGAAGGGTGCGTGCCCCCCCAGCTCCAGACTGACCCGCTTCACCGTGTCCGCCGCCTTTTTCATCAGGATTTTCCCCACTTCCGTCGACCCGGTGAAGGTCAGCTTGCGCACCCGGGGATCCTGCAGCAGGGCGTCTCCGATCGGTTCGGGACGGCTGCCCGTGACCAGATTGACCACTCCCGGCGGAAACCCCGCTTCCTCCATCAGCTCCACCAGCCGGCAGGCGGTGAGGGGCGTCTGCTCGGCGGGTTTGATCACCACGGTGCAGCCCGCCGCCAGCGCCGGCGCGATTTTCCGTGTGATCATCGCCGCCGGAAAATTCCAAGGGGTGATCGCCGCAACCACCCCCACGGGCTGGCGGAGAACCCAAATCCGTTTGTCGGTGAAGGACGCGGGAATCGTTTCCCCGTAAACCCGCTTGGCCTCCTCCCCATACCACTGAACAAAGTCCGCCGCGTACTGCACCTCTCCCCGGGCCTCCCGAAGCGGCTTTCCCTGTTCCCGGGTCATGCCCTCCGCCAGTTCATCCAGATGGTCCAACATCAAACGGTACCAGTTGTGCAGGATGGCCGACCGCTCCTTGGCGGGACGGGACGCCCAGCCGGGAAAGGCCCGGTGCGCGGCATCCACCGCCCGTTTCACATCCTCCGGCGTGGCCTCGGCTGCGGCTCCGACCACCTCCCTTGTCGCCGGATCCAGCACGTCAAAGGTCTCCCGGCTGCCGGACGGAGTCCACTTTCCGTCGATGTAAAGGCCGTATTTTTTCATGAAGCATCCCTCCGCAGCTGCAGTATCACATCTGAAAACCGCCCTCACAAATCCCCGCTTCGGAAGCCAACCAAATATTCCGAACATACCAAAAGGGAAACATCTCTGATACTTCCATTGTATCATTCCCCGCGGAAGAAACTCATCCTGTCCCTTCGGGTCTTGATATGGCAGGAGATTCCGGAGGACGTTTCGGCCTCACTTCAGGCGCCGCAGCGCCAGATGGCCGCCGCAGGCGCCGCAGCGGTAGCGGCGGGGATCCATTTTCCGCTTCCGGAGGTGGGTACGCCCGCAGCGGAGGCAGATCAGGGCGTAGCGGACCGGAAGCGACCGGCTCCTTCCCGGGAGGGGAGGGGCGTAGCGCAGTCCTCCCACCTGCGCGAGAAGCCGGCGAAATTCGGGACTCCGGTGGCGATAATCCTTCCCTTCCAAATGCAAGTGGTAATGACAAAGTTCGTGGCGGATGATGCCCAGCATCGTCTCCTCCCCCGCTTCCAGATAAGCGGGATTGATCTCGATGCGGTGATCCCGGGGAAAATAACGACCGCCCGTGGTGCGGAGCCGATGGTTATAGCGGGCGGTGTGCCGGAAGGGCTTTCCGAAGTCCCGCTCGGAGATCTCTTCCACCCATCGCTGCAGCGCGGCATCGCTTATCTCCCGCTTCCGGCTCACGGGTCCTTCCTCCCGCCGGGATACATGCAAAGGATCATACACGCAAAACCTCCGTTCCACATAAAATATGGGTAATCAAAGAGGGATGCATCGGGAGGGGACGGCAATGCCCAGATGGCTGCGAAAACAACTGATGCGGGCCTTTCAGGGGAAGGACCGGTGGCAGATCCGCTATCTGAACGAGTGCTGGTTCACCTTTTACAACAAAGACCGGACATCCATGGGCGGGTGATTCCGGGATTTCTTTCGCCAAGGCGGCGCCGCAGAGGCGTTTTTTTATTGTCCCGCTTCCCACACTTTCAAAAGAGGATAGGGGTTGATCGCTTCTCGCCTCCATGACAAAAGATTTTCCCGGACATAAATGCCGAAATGGAGATGAGGAGGAAATTTTCCCGTCGTCCCCTCGGGGCCGTAACCGCTGTCCCCTACGTAGCCGATCACCTCGCCCTTTTTCACCCGGTGTCCCGCCTCGATCCCCTCGCCGAAGCGGCTCATGTGGGCGTAATAGTAGAACCTTTGCGGATGATTCCGATCCATGACCGTAACGGCCCATCCCCCGAGCCGGTTCCACCCTTTGCTCACGACAATCCCGTCAGAGACCGACAGGATGGGGATTCCCTTTTCCGCCATCAGGTCGGTGCCTTCGTGTTTCCGATTGCCGCCGTAGGTCCGGCTGGCTCCCCAGGTATCCGAATATGAAATGCGACTCAAGTCCGTTTTCCGGAAGGGAAAGGCGTATTCCTCGGCCAATGACGGAACCATCCACCGGTACGATTCGGCAATCTCCAGAATTTCCTCCGCCCGGTCGTCCGGAAATCCGCTGCGAATCGCCCGTTCCGTCGCTTTCGGAGCGCTGTTTCCTCCGGTCTTTTCCATCATCCATGCAGCCCGTTCCCGGATGGAAGCGGGAGTCGCCTTCCGATACCCCGATTCCACCTCGTCAATCGCCGCCAGGTACGCCCAGGAGATCCCCGTCTCCCTCTCCGCCGCCGCATAGTGGCGGGCCAGGCCGGCGGGAAGGCGGAGTTCCCGGACTTCCCCCGAACGGAACACATCGCGAAAGATGAAAACAAGGGCCCCCAGCAGGGCTGCGATCAACAGCAAAACGAATCCGCGGCGGATCAAGGAGACCCTCCTTTCCGTCTCGTTTTCGGAACCGTATCCGGCCCGTTTCCCCGGCAGGTTGGAAAAAGGGGTGCCCCGGAGTTTTCCCCGGCACCCCTGCACATGTCCGATCCCTATTCGCCTTCCCCGGACGGGACGGGAACCATGCTGAGGGAAACCCGCTCCCGTTCCAGATCCACCCCGATGACCCACACATCGACGATATCCCCCACGGAGACAACATCCAGGGGATGGTGCACATATTTTTCGCTCATCCGGGAAATGTGCACTAGTCCATCGTTTTTCAGCCCGATGTCCACAAAGGCGCCGAAATCGACCACATTGCGGACCGTTCCCTTCAGCTGCATCCCCGGACGCAGGTCCTCCGGCTTCAGCACGTCGGAACGAAAGATGGGAGGCGGCAGCTCCTCCCGGGGATCCCGCCCCGGTTTCCGGAGGGCATCGATGATGTCCCGAAGGGTGGGAACACCGCATCCGATCCGTTCCGCCATGGACGACACGTCCACCCGGTGCAGCCGTTCGTTCAGCTCCTCGGTGCCGATCGCCTCGCGTGCACATCCCAGCTCGGCCAGGAGCCGCTCCACCACCGGGTAGGATTCCGGATGGATCGGCGTCTTGTCCAGGGGCTGCTCTCCGTCGGGAATGCGCAGAAACCCGATGCACTGCTCGTAGGTCTTCGCCCCGAGGCGGGGAATCTCCTTCAACTCTTCCCGGTTTTTGAAGCGGCCCACCTCTTCCCGCCGTTTGACGATGTTTTTGGCGACGGCGGAGGTGATCCCCGACACATACCCCAGAAGGGCCGGGGAGGCAGTGTTCACATCCACCCCCACGTGATTGACGACGGATTCCACGACAGCGGCGAGGCTTTCCGCCAAACGCTTCTGGGAAACATCGTGCTGGTACTGTCCAACCCCCAACGCCTTCGGATCGATTTTCACCAATTCCGCCAGGGGATCCTGCAGCCGGCGGGCGATGGAGACGGCGCTGCGGGAGGCCGCATCCAGGTGGGGAAACTCCTCCCGGGCCGTTTTGGAAGCAGAGTAGACGCTGGCTCCGGCTTCATTGACGATCACATAGTAACATTCCCTGTCCAGCTCCCGGATCAGCTCCGCCACAAAGGCCTCCGTCTCCCGCGAGGCGGTGCCGTTGCCGACGGCGATCAGATCGATGCCGTACTCCTCGATGATCCCCCGGGTGATCCGCTTCGCCTCGTCCACCCGGTTTTCCGGAGGCGTGGGATAAATCACGTCGATGTGGAGCAGTTTGCCGGTTTCATCCACCACCGCCAACTTGCATCCGGTGCGGTAGGCCGGATCGATCCCCAGCACCCGCTTGCCGGAGACAGGCGGCGTGAGCAGCAGATTGCGCAGGTTTTCCGCAAAAACGCGGATCGCCTGTTCTTCCGCCTTCTCCGTCATCATGCCCCGGATTTCCCTCTCCACGGAGGGGGCGATCAACCGCTTGTAACCGTCCTCCACCGCCTCCTTCAAATGGCGCTGGCCGGGATGGGGGAAGCGCTCCAGAATCCGGCGAAGGATCTCCTCCGCTTCCACGTCGATGCTCACCCGCAGCACTTCCTCGCGCTCCCCCCGGTTGACCGCCAGGATGCGATGGGCGGGCATGCGCCGCACCGCTTCGCTGTATTCATAGTACATCTCGTACACCGTTTTCTTCTCGGGATCCCGGGCTCTGGAGACGAGGACGCCCCTTTTCCAGGTATACTCCCGCACAAATTGGCGGATGTCCGGATCTTCGGCGACGGTTTCCGCCACGATATCCCGCGCTCCGGCCAAAGCCTCTTCCGGTGAGGCCACCCCCTTCTCCTCGTCGATGAAGCGAAGGGCGGCCTGCTCCACCTCCGCCTCTTCCCGGGATTTCATCATCAACTCGGCCAGGGGGGCCAGCCCCTTTTCCCGGGCGACGGAGGCCCGCGTCTTCCGCTTCGGCCTGAAGGGCCGGTACAGGTCTTCCACTTCCTGCAGTTTGACGGCCTGCTCAATTCTGCTTTTCAGTTCCTCCGTCAGTTTCCCCTGCTCCTCGATCAGGCGGATTACTTCCGCCTTCCGCTGCTGAAGTTGCCGCAGATAGCGGTACCGCTCCTCGATGGCCCTGAGCTGCTCCTCGTCCAGCTCCCCGGTCCGTTCCTTTCGGTAGCGGGCGATGAAGGGAATCGTGTTTCCTTCGGCGAGGAGTTGGACGCTCGCCTGAACCTGGGCGGGGCGAATCCCCAATTCTTCGGCAATCACCTGGTGAATCCGTTCGTCGTTCATAAATCGCCTCCGTCGATAAGCCTTGCTGATCTGGAACTATGATTATATCAAATCCCCCAAGGCCGAGGAAGCTGAAGGTCGCTGCACCCGCCCACGGAGCGGGCCGATCCCTGAAATGCTCCAAATTTTTTTGGGAGAGAGGGATGGCCCCTTCGCCGGATCCGCTTCCCGGCAAGGGCTTCTTAAGGGACGTTTCCCCGGAAGGCGGTCCGCGCGGCCTTGGACCGCCCGCTCCGGGAGCCTCCTGCCGGCGGCGACGGAATGGGCGAAAGACCCTCCCGACGCCACAAAAAAAAAAACGCCCGGCCAGGGCGGAAACATCGAAAGGAACGGCAAATGGAAGACAAAACCGGAGGAGGCGGAAACGAAGGGTGCGCGCCTGTGCTCCGACAAAAAAATAACCCCTCCCACGCCTTCAGCCGGGAAGGTCAAATGCACTCCGACGGCTCGATCCGGATCGCCTCGCGCAGTTTGCGAAGCGCCCGCCGCTGCAGACGGGACACGTGCATCTGGGAGATTCCCAGCTTTTCCCCCGCCTGCTTCTGACTCAGGTTGTCAAAAAAGGTCATGCGGATGATGTCCCGTTCCCTTTCCGTCAGCACCTGAAAGGCTTTCTCCAGCACCATCTTCTGGTCGACGTGCTCAAAACCCTCATCCATGCTTCCCACCAGATCCAACAGCGTCACTTGGCTGCCGTCGCTGTTGGCCTCGATGGGTGTGTCCACGGAGACGGCGTTGTAGCTGCGACCCATTTCCATCGTTTCCAACACTTCTTCCGGAGTGACACCCAGATATTCGGCGATCTCTTCGATCTGGGGTGAGCGCTGAAAACGAACCGTCAAATCCTCCACCGCTTTTTTGATGCGGGGACCCAGTTCCTTGATCCGGCGAGGAACATGCACGCTCCAGGTCTTGTCCCGGATGTACCGTTTGATCTCGCCGACGATGGTGGGAACCGCGAAGCCTTCGAAGCTTCGCCCGTAGGAGGGATCATACCGCTTCAGCGCAGCCAGAAGCCCGATCATCCCCACCTGGACCAGGTCCTCGAAGAGTTCTGCGCCCCGCGAGAATTTGGATGCGAGGGTTTCCACCAATTCGGAATAATAATCCACCAGGGCGGCTTGGATCTCTTCGTCCCCGTCTTGCTGGTACTGGCGGATCATTTCCAAAATTTCATTCTCAGTGAGATCGGGTTTCTGTGGGCGCGTCGACATCCTCCTCCACCTCGTCCCTCCGGATATACTTGATCAGGGTCACCGCGATGCCGCCATCTCCCTTGATCTCCACCTTGTCCATCAGAGACTTCATCAGGTAGAGGCCCAACCCTCTCTCCGGCAATGCGTGAACCGGCATGTGTCCGTTAAGAGGACCCGAACGCGCCTGCACTTCCGCAATGTCAAAACTGGGACCCCGATCGACCACTTCGATCTCCAACCGATCGGGAAAGATCCCGCAGAAGATGAGAATCTCTCCCCGCTGATCCTTGTAGGCGTGGTGGACCGCATTGGTGCAAGCCTCAGCAACCGCCACCTTCAAATCTTCGATGTCGTCATAGGAGAAACCCATCCGGCTGGCAATCCCGGATACCGCCAGGCGGACTACCCCCACAAAGTCGGCCTTGGCGGGAATGGTCAGCTCAATCATGTCTTTCGGTTGCTCCTTCATGATTTTCCGTCCCCCTGCGACTTGTCTTCCACACAGAAAATCTCACTCAGACCCGTGATCTGAAACAGCCGTTCCAAACGGGGATTGATCCCGTATATTCTCAAACGGCCGGACGATATGCGCAACGCCTTGTACGCCCCGATCAGCACGCCCAGTCCGGTGCTGTCCATATAGGTCACCTTGGACAAGTCCAGATTGACCACTTTCGCCTTTTCGCACAAGGGAAGCAGCCGCTCGCGAAGACGGGGCGCGGTGTAGGCGTCCACTTCGCCTTCCACAACCAGCGTCGTGACGTTGTCGGATTCCGCCTTTTCATGAATCGTTACATCCATATCCTCAACCTCCGATGCTCACTTACACCTTTCCCCCTCGGGGTGAAAAAAAAACCTGATTTTGTTAGTTGAAAACGGGAAGAAAATCCCATTAAACAGGGAGATACCGTATGAGATGGAATCAGGTTCCAAATCCCCGGGCTTCCACGCAGCCGCATACCTTGTCCGATCGGCCCGGCGGATCATTTCCTGCGGATGATCATCAGGGTTTGATCGTCATTCAGCTCATAACCGGCCATTCGGTAAATTTGTTGGTAAACCGCTTCCACCGCTTTTTGGGCGGGAAGATCCATGCAGGAGAGCAGTACCTCGCGCAGTTTGTCCCGGCCCAGGAAATCGCCGTTCACCCGGCACTCGGTCACACCGTCGGAAAAGAGAATGATCGCGTCTCCGGGAGAGAGATCCACGATGTAATCCTTGTAAGTGGCGTCCGGAGAGACGCCGAGAACCAGTCCGCGGGTGGGCATATTCTCAAATTTCCGTTCCTTCGACCGGAACACCAAGCCCGGTTCATGGCCCGCCGTCGCGTAAAAGAAGCGGTGATTCCGGGTATTGTAAATGCCGTAAACCATCGTGATAAACATGCTGGGATCCACGTTTCGCTCCACGACGCTGTTGAGGCGCCTGAGGATCTCCGAGGGACGCAGGGAACCCTCCTGAAGCCCGTCCATCGCGTACTTGATCATCGACATGCACAGGGCGGCGGGAATGCCTTTTCCGATGATGTCCGAAAGCGCCACCCCCATCTTTCCCCGACCGTGATCCACCACGTTGTAGTAGTCGCCGCTCATCCTGTTGGCGGGAACGCTGATCACGCCGATGTCGATGCCCGGGAAGGTGGGGAGGGTTTCGGGAAGGAGCGTCTGCTGCATTCCGACGGCCACTTCAATCTCGTATTCCAGTTCCTGCTGCCGGTGAACAAGGCTTTCGTGCTCCCGGTAAGCGATCCCATAACCCATCATGATTTCAATCAACATGTCGAAGGAATCCACAACCGCCTGGGGCACGTCCGGCACCATCTTCTTGATGACCGCCGCATGCAGATTGACAATCTCTTCGGGGGAAATCCGCTGCTCGATCATCCACTTGCTCAACTGCTGAGCGGCATACAGCAGATCCTCCCGTCTGTTCAGCAAATAATCGGATAGAAGATCCTCGTACTGCTTTTTGACATCGTCTCGTTTCATAAATTCACCCCAAACCGCGGTCTGCCAAAAATCACAACCGACGGGCCTTAGGGGAATCACCGCCGATCCTTGAATACGAATCCATTATACTACAAAAAAAGAGATGCGGTTACACTTCCCGCATCTCTTCGCGAGGTCAAAAATCGATCAAACCGAGGCTGATCTGCAGCGCCTCGTTGACCCGCTCCATCATTTCGTCGTCCAGGTGTGTGATTTTGTCGGTGAGCCGCTGTTTGTCGATGGTGCGGATCTGTTCCAGCAGGATGACCGAATCCCGTTCAAACCCGTAGGTTTTGGCATCAATCTCCACGTGGGTGGGCAATTTGGCCTTTTGGATCTGGGCGGTTATCGCGGCGACGATAACGGTGGGGCTAAACCGGTTTCCGATATTGTTCTGTATCACCAGAACCGGTCGCACCCCACCCTGTTCCGATCCCACAACCGGCGAAAGATCGGCAAAAAACACATCGCCACGCTTTACGATCAAACCCTTACACCCCGCTAACCAAGCGATCTAAGGTATCGTCGGCCTCTTCCTCGGCATCGAAAGCTTCCGAAGCAATGTTCAAGTTGATCTTGGCCATCTCCATATAACCCCGCTGCATCATCTCGCGAATCATCCGTTTTTTCCGTTCCTGCAGATAGAGCTTGGTCGCCTGGCGGATCAGTTCGCTGCGATTGGAATTCTCCTTCCGCGCCAAACCGTCAACTTCCTGCAACAGATGCTTCGGAAGGGTGATCATGATTCTTTTTGTCTCTGCCAACACCACGCACCCCCAACCAATCATCCCGTTCACGAACTTCTCTAGTCAATACTACCATTTTGCCGTTCGCAATGCAAAATATACCCCCGGATCGCAAATTCCGCAACATTTCCGGCTTATAGGCAGTATTAAATGTATTCGACTCCGTGGGTGAAATTCCTGCCGGAAAAGGAAGCTCCACATAATTCGTCAACTTTTTTCGCAAAGGGCGCTCCCGGACCCCCTCAGCCGGTTGATCACCCCCACCCGCTTTCCGTCTTCAAGGTACACCCGGGGAACCCGCCGGCCCACCGCACAGGTCACCTCATAGGAGATGGTGTCCAACAGGCGGGCCACCTCGTCCACGCTGATCACTTCATTCCCCTGTCGGCCGTAAAGGACCACTTCGTCCCCCACGGCGGCGGGCATCGCCTCCGTCACATCCAGCATCGTCTGATCCATGCAAACCCGGCCGACGATGGGCACGCGCCGTCCCCTCACCAGCGCCGAACCCCGGTTGGAGAGGCGGCGGCTCAAGCCGTCGGCGTAGCCGATGGGAATAGTGGCGATCCAGCGGCTTCCGTCCACCGTCACCGTCTTTCCGTAACTGATCCCCGTCCCCGCCGGCGGCCTTTTCAGGCGGACGATCCGCGTCTTCAGCGTGAGGGCCGGTTTCAGCCGGACGGCCTGGCGGTTCACCTCTTCCGACGGATAATACCCGTACATGCTGATGCCGAGGCGGACCAGGGCGTGTCCGTATTCCGGCAGGTCGATGGCCGCCGCGCTGTTGGAGCAGTGGATGAGGGGGACATCGGCCCCCGCCGCCCGCAAGCGATCGACAAAGCCGAGAAGGCACCGGTGCTGAAAGCGGGTATACTCCTTGTCCGATTCATCGGCACAGGCAAAGTGGGTAAACACCCCGCCGATCCGGAGGTGGGGATGGCGGGCGAGACAGCGGAGAAAGGCGGATAGCTCCCCTTCCAACAAGCCGAGGCGGCCCATCCCCGTGTCCACTTTCACGTGAATCGCCACGCTTTTCCCCTCGCGGGCCGCCTGGCGGCCGAGCGCTTCGACCACTTCCTCCGAGTACACGGTGAGGGTGACATCGTTTTTGATCGCCTCCCCCACCGCCCGGGGCGGGGTGTAACCCATCACCAGGATCGGGGCGGAGACTCCCGCCTCCCGAAGTTCCAGGGCCTCGTCCAAAAAGGCCACGGCAAGGCTGTCGGCCCCCGCCGACAGCGCCGCCCGGGCCACCGGCACCGCCCCGTGTCCGTAGGCGTCCGCCTTGACCACCGCCATCAGCCGGACGGATTTCGGAAGGTGCCTGCGAAACTGCCGCACATTGTGCCGGATCGCATCCAGATCCACTTCCGCCACCGTATCGCGATAATAAACGTCCTCTCTCATCCTCATTCCCATCCATGGCGCAAAATTTCCAACCGTTCATTCAATCGCCCGAGAAAGTCATCGCTCACCAACAAAGGGAGCCTCTTTCCGTCAATCATGAAGAAGTATGGGAGGTCGTAAGCCGGTTTCACCCGGGTCAAGGGCACCGTCTGCCGCCTGCGGCCTTTGCGGATCTCCAGCCGGTCCCGGTACAGGATGTACCGGGGACGATAGACGGCCCGATACAACGCGGGCATCCCGGCCATCACCGCCGCGGCGAGAACGAGCAGCGAGACGACAAAGGGAGCGGAACGAAACGGAAAAAGGGAGAGCAAAGGAATCATACCGATCAAAAATCCCCCGACCTCCCACAGGCGAAGTTCCCGATCCTTCCGGTAGAGAAGGACCGTGTAGGGGGTGGTTTCTTCAAAAATCCGGTCGGAAGTCATGGGTTCACCTCATTATCTCCTGCAATCCTACCTGTGGAGGCGCGGACGGAGCATCGGAAATTTCCCGGCCTCCCACCGATTCCCTTTTACCTCCTCATCATACCTTCTCTGCCGCCGAATTGCCAGGGGGCGCTTATGCCCGATTTCCTTCCCCTGACACCACAAATCCTCCGCTTCAAGAAGATTTTTCCCCGTCTCCAAAACAAGACGATTCATATTATTGGCAGATCGTGTATGATATATAAAGGCTTGTCCGTGAGGCAGTTCCCGGGCTGCCCTGCCCCCGAAGCGAGACTCCTTATTTTTCCAATCAAGCGGCTGAGGGGGACTTCCTCCACCCCTTCTCCAGTTTTTCCGCCCACGCACTCCCATCCGAAATGGAGGTGTACGGATGAAAAAACCGGCGTCCCTGTTGTTCCTGCTTTTCATTCTGATCTTTCTGCCGGGGTGGGATGAAGAAGAAAAAAGCTTCACCATCGAACGGTTGGATATCCGGGCCTACATCCTGGAGGATGGCGATCTGTATGTCGAGGAATTGTATACCTACGATTTTGACGGGGAATTCAACGGAACGACGCGCACCATCAAAGACAACGGCCACGACGGGGTGGAATTCTTTGAGGCCTACCTGCCGCCTCCCGGAAAGGAATTGGGGGAATTCACCTTCGAAGACTCGCAGCCGCTGAAGACCGAAAGGGATAAAGAAACGTTTTACGTCTACACAGCCTCCAAAAACGAGAAAAAACGGGTTTATTACCGGTATCGCCTGAGCAACGCCGTAAGAAAATACAGGGATACCGCCGAATTTTACTGGGCCTTCTTTGATTACAGCAATGAATCCGATCTCCACCGGGTGACGATCGATGTGATTCTGCCAAAGCCTTTTCACAAGGACCAGATCCAATATTTTTTGCATGAACGCGCAAACGGACAGATTACGGACATCACGGATTATTCCATCCGTTATCAAACGCCCTTGTTCCCCGCCGGGGTCACCTCCGAAATCCGGCTCCTTTTTCCGGGAGAATTTCTGCCGAAGGCGAAATTGACCGAGGACAAGAACATGAAGGCGGACATTTTATCCGAAGAAAAAGCGCTTCAACCGCGCTTCGCCGCCCGTGAAAGATTATTGGAGACGGGAAAATCGGCCCTGGATCTTATTACACTTACTCTGCTTGCGGCAATCCTGCTATACGTTCTCTTCCGGATTTTGCGCAGGGCCTTGGCCCGCGGGGAATCCGGGGAAGCGGGACGGTTGGAGGAACTGGATCCCCTCCTTGTCGCCCTCGTGTATCAAAAGGGAAAACTGACACCGCAGGATTTGATCGCCGGCCTGTTCTCCCTGTATCAGAAGGATGCCATCCGCATTGAGAAATTGGAGGAAGATGAAACCTTTAAATTCCTTTGGGCGGAAGAGAAGAAGAATCTGGAAAGGCATGAGCGGTATTTGATCGATTCGTTTTTCCGGGATTCGGAAAATATAGAGGGGAAAAAATATCGCACTTGCACCCTGGATTCACTGGTCTACCTGAGCCAAAGCAGCTTTGACAGATGGAAGGATCTGGTGCTTAAGGCCTATGCCCCCTATGCCCGGAAGTCCCGGTTTTTCAAATACCTCATATGGTGTCTTCTCCCGATCCACATCGGGCTCACCATCTATCTGTGTTACGCGGATGTCGCAAGCCTGGGGGGCATCATTGTGGCAGGGGCGGTTTTGGGGATCGCGGCGTGGAGTTCTGCCCTCAAATATCAGCGCAAACGCCGCTTCCTCCTCTTTCTGGTAGCTTCATTCTTTGCGCTTGCCGCCCTGCTGGAGTCACCGGATCTGGTTGATAGCTATTTCGTATTGTACATTTTGTCGGCTTTGTCCCTGGCGATCATTCCCGTTTACTCCCTCACCCTCAAAGGGACGTCCCTTCGCCTCGCCGTCAAGTCCTGGCGCAAAGCGCTGAAAAAGGGCACATACCCCGTGGGAAGCGAACCCGCTAAGAAGGAAAAGCTCCTCCAGCACGCCATTGTGCTGGGTGTGTCGCCCTCCTTCGTCCATCACTACGGAAAAGGAGGGAAATATGAAGAAATGGAAAAACATTTGCCGCTGCTAAGCAATCCCATGAAGACCGCCACTACCTTCGCATTCACCACCATATCGGTTGGTTCCTCCAGTTCGGTATTTTCTGGAGGAGGCGGTGGAAGCAGCGGAGGCAGCGGCGGCGGTGGCGGTGCCGGAGCCTTTTAAAAAATACGCAGGAGGGAAAAACATGGCGGTCCTGCGCCGCATTCGCCGGATCCGGTCCGTTGAACTGACCGTCAACAGTCCCACCCACCGCAGCGGGCCGGTCCTGGAACCGGGAAAATGGGAAGAACACGATCCCTTTTTGCTGCTGATGGAAGACATTTTTCAGCGCGGCACCTTCGAGGAACACCCCCATCGCGGGATCGAGACGGTTACTTACGTGATCAGCGGCGAGCTGGAACACTACGACAGCAACGCCGGCCACGGCAAGCTCGGTCCCGGCGACGTGCAATGGATGACCGCCGGCCGGGGAGTCATCCACAAGGAGGATCCAGCCCCCGGATCGACGGTGCACAGCTTGCAGCTGTGGATCAATTTGCCGAGCACCCATAAAATGATAAAGCCGCGCTACCAAAACCTGCGGGCGGAAAAGATGCCCGTCCGCGAAGAAAACGGGGCGACCATCCGCGTCTTCTCCGGCTCATCCAAAGGCGTTCGGGCCCCGACCCGAAACATCGTCCCGGTCACGATGGTGGAGATGAACGTGGAGCCGGGGTGCACCGTCTCACAGGATCTGCCGGGCCACTACAACGGCTTTTTGTACATCCTGGAGGGAAGCGGCGTCTTCGGGGCCGAGGAAGCGGAAGGAAAGGCGGGGCAGGTCCTCTTTCTCAGCCGCCACGAGCGCGGCGAGCAGACCGAGGTCCGGGTGACCGCCCGCGGGAAGCTCCGTCTCCTCCTGTATGCCGGAGAGCCGGTGGAAGAACCGGTCGTCGCTTACGGACCCTTTGTCATGAACACCCAGGAGCAAATCCTCGAAGCCCTCCGCGATTACCGGGAAGGGCGCTTTCTCCGCTGACGGACCGGGATGGAGGATGGAAGGCGGCACCCGGGGGGCCTTTTCCATCGAAAGGGGCGCGATCCCGTTTGGCCGCGCCTGACTTCAAAAGGAGGCGGGCCGTCCATCGCGTCCGCATCCGTCTGGGCGTTGTATGCGGTTGTTTGCAATGCGCATACAGCGCGCCCGAATCCGATATGAATGCGAGGATCACGACCTCCAAAAGGGCCGCCCCGCTCCTTCAGGGAGCGGGGCGGCTTTCGCATCATCGGGATGGAGGGAAGCCTCGATGCCCACGACATTTTCCGCAAGCGGCAGGTCTTTTGGCTTTTACGCGACACTTCCCTCCATCGCCTTTCGCGGGGAGGATGATTCGGCTGAAAACCGCGAGAGCAAGGCGCGGTTTGTTCCACGCCAATCCGTTGATGGCACCCCCCGCCGGCAGGAAGGGATTCGTGCCGCAACCTTTTCGTCACGTTCAAGGCTTCCGCGATACGCCCCTTCTTTCTTTTTGGCTTCAAATCAGGCTATTCACCGGCGCCTTCCAGCTCCGCCCGGCCTCTGGGACCCCCGGCGCCCCGGACGAAAACATCGGCGATCATGCGAATCTCCTCTTCTTCCTCCGAACGGGCAAACACCTCCGGAAAAACGTTTCGGGCGAGCAGGTAGCCGATCACCATCGACATGGCGCTGCGCAGCAGGACGTAATTGGGCAGGTCGGTCCGCAGTTTCCCCTGCTCCTTCAGGCGGTCCAGCTTCTCACTTGCCATGGCCATCAGGTTTTTGGCCACGTGGTTTTGCAGCGCTTCCCTCAGTTCCGGATGGAACAGGCTCTCCACAAGGATGATTTTGATCAGCTTCCAGTTGTTTTCGACGAGGCGAATGCGGTCGGCGATCACATCCTGCATCACCTCGTGCAGGGGTTTGTCCTGCTCCAGGAGATGGAGCACCGGGCGGGCGATATAGGGAGCGGCCACCTTGGCGATGGCCGGAATCACCAGGCGCAGGAGCAGTCCCTTTTTCGTGCGGTAATGCTTGAAGATGGTCGCCTCCGCCACCCCGGCCCGCTCGGCGATCTCATGGGTGGAGGCGCCGCTGTATCCCTTTTCGGCAAACACATGGATGGCCGCCTCCAGGATCTGTTTCTGCTTTTGGGTCTGCCGCTGGTCCGGATCCAGATTGACCTCGTACTCATCCGCAATCGTCTTGACCCACTCATCCCAGCTTTTGCTCGTCATCATCACCACCTCGACGAATCACATCGGCAACAATGTCCTCCAACGACGGCCGCTCCCCGAGCCTGGAACGGAACCGGCTTTGAATCTCGCGCACACCTCCGGAAAGTACGATCCGCCCTCGGTTCATCAAGGCCACCTCGTCGCAACGCTCCGCTTCATCCAACTCCGTCGTGCCGCGCTCGGTCCGCTCATAAAGCTGTTCCCAGAACAGCCGGCGCGTGAGCGGATCCACACCGCTGGTCGGCTCGTCCAGGATTACAAAGAGCGGGGAATGGACCAGGGCGGCGGCAAAGGCGACGCGCTGGCGCAGTCCTCCTCCCAGCGCGTGAACAGGCCGGTGAACCGACTCCCGCAGGCACCAATTCCTCCACGCGGGCCGCCCGCCGGACGGAAAGTCCGTACAGCCGGGCGTAAAAATCGAGATTCTCCCACACCGTGAGGTCAGGACAGAGGGAAAACTTCTGGGACATATAGCCGATCCGCTCCCGGATCCGGTACCTGTCCTTCACGATATCGAAACCAACAGGCGGAAGCCGATCCCTCGCCGGGCGGAAGAAGCCCGCAGAGCATGCGGATCAGCGTCGTCTTTCCCGCTCCGTTGGCGCCGATCAGGCCGAAAATCTTTCCCGACGTCACTGTCAATGATACATTATCCACCGCCCGGAAGGAACCATACCGCCGGGTCAGCCCGCAAATCTCAATCATGCTTCTCCGTCTCCCCCATCCATTGGATGAACACGTCCTCAAACTCGGGCTCCGCCGGTTCCCGCCGGTATCCCCCATCCTTGCCAGATGTCCCTTCAGCGGCTCCAACACTTCTTCCCCCTCGGCCAGAATGATCCAGTGGACGCCGCGGGGAAAGGCGTCCACCACGCCGGGAACGGTTCGGAGACGCCTCAGTTCCCGAAGCCGGGCTTCCCGCATTTCCGGGATCCGGAACACCCGATGGGGGAAGCGCCGGATCAAGTTCTCCGGACTGTCCTGGACCAGCAATCGTCCCCGGTGGAGAAAAAGCACCTCGTCGCAACGGGCAACCTCGTCCAGATACTGGGTGGATACCACCACCCGCGTCCCCTCGCGCGCCAACTCTTCGATCAGCCCCCATATCTCCCGGCGGGCTATCGGTCGGCAAAGCGGTCTTCGCACCGAAATGCAGTCCCCCTGAAGGTCGACGACTTCCTTCATTGGATAGTGAGTAATCACTTACTTCTAGTATATCCGAAACCGGACGCCCGGAAAAGGAATCTTGAAATAAAGAGACACCCTGTGGTGTCTCCCCCGGCCGAACAAGTTGGGTTTAAAACAGGCTCCGGCAGTTTTCAGGCACGAGAAAAGGATTTTCTTTATTTATACGGTCATAAAACAGGATTCCGTTCAAATGATCGATTTCGTGTTGAATGACGATGGAAGCATAGCCTTTCAGTTTTAAGGTTACTTGTTCTCCCTCTGAATTAAACCCTTTGACTTTGATCCATTCATATCGGGGGACAAACCCCTTTACCTCCCGGTCCACCGAAAGACAGCCTTCCCCTTGAGGCAAATAAATCATCCAAACGGAATGGCTGATGATTTCCGGATTTGCAAGGGCATATTCATGTTGCCTTCCTGCTTCATCCACAAAATAGGCCGTGAACATCCGTTTATTCAAGCCGATTTGATTGGCGGACAAACCGACGCCTGCCCGCAGTTGATACTTCTTGGACAACACGGGGTCTTGGCTGTTTTTCAAAAAGTTCATCATGCAGATTAATGTCTCCCGATCTTCGTCAGATAAGGGCACGTTCACTTCTTGGGTGCGCTGGCGCAGAATCGGATTGCCTTCCCTTGCGATGTCTTTCATGGTGATGGTATAACCCGCGTGAAATTTACTCATAGATAAACAACTCATCCACCTTCACGTTTAATACCATGGACAATTTCAGGCCCATTGCTGCGTGGGTCATATTTGTCATTTTCGATGCAATGGATGGTCTCCGGCGACTCCGCACGCCTTGGCGGGCTGCTCTTTAGCGAGCCCCAGCCTTTTTCGCATTTCCTTGATCTTGTTTTCAACGGCACCGCCTGCGTCAAAAGGACTGGACATGTCCATGATTAACCAGCATGCACGGGATGTCAATCACTTTGGACATTTTTGGCCGGTGGGCTTTTTCCATCGAGCATGCGCCCCGCGTTTCCGGGAAAACCCCGCCGTCTCCTCCGACAGCAGAGCTCCGTCCCGCCCCTTCGTTGAAGATGTGAATCGGCACCCCGGGAAACTCCCCCAATAAAAATGCACCGGATGTTTTCTCCGCGGTTCGAAATAAGAAAGGGTTTCACTCCTGCGGCGGCGAAGTATGGTATAATCGGTTATACAACATTATTATTTACTATATTTGATAAATGACAGGAGGCCGCCGATGCAAACAAATGTCAAACCGGACGTGCAGGCTTATCTGAATCTCCTCGACCTCGCCGCCCCGCCGAAACCCACCCTTGCCTTCCTCGAGCGGCTGCACGAACGCCATCTGCTCAGGGTGCCCTTTGAGAATCTGAACATTCATCTGAAGCGGCCGATTCGTCTCGACATCCCTTCCCTGTTCGACAAGATCGTGCGGCAAAAACGGGGAGGGTTCTGCTACGAACTGAATCACCTGTTTCATTGGCTGCTGCGGTCCCTCGGGTATGATTCCATCCTCGTCTCGGCGAGGGTGAAAAACGAACGGGGCGGGTTCAACCCCGAATTCGACCACCTCGCCCTGATTGTCACCCTGGATGAACCTTACTTGGCGGATGTGGGCTTCGGGAACGCCTTCCGCCGTCCGCTGCCCATAAGCGGAGAAGTCCGGGAAGACATCGGCGGCGCTTACCGGGTGAGGCGCCTCTCAAAGGGCGAATACGCGATGCAGCGGCAAAGCGGCGAAAGCTGGTCCGACGCCTATCGGTTCACCCTTGTTCCCCGAAGGATAGAGGATTTCATGGACATGTGCCGATACCACCAAACGTCGCCGGATTCCCATTTCACCCGGAACCGGATCTGCTCCCGGGCCACGCGCACCGGCCGGATCACCTTGACCGACACCGCCCTGAAGGTGACCGAAGGCGGAGAGCAGAAAACGCGCCCCGTCACATCGGAGGAAGAGTGGTTCCGACTGCTTGAGAGACATTTCGGCATCCGGCCGTAACGTGCCCGGTCCGCAGGGGGGTTCCCGCCCCTTGACCGGAGAAAAACAGGAGGAGGCCGCTGTCGCGGCCCCCTCCGGCCCCATTTCGCCGGATCGGCATCGAGGCTTGTCCATCCCGTTATTGCTCGACCACGTCGTCCTTCAGGGAGGCGAAAATCTCAATAACCCGGTCGATCAAGTGCTGCGGAACGTTGAAGTGTTTCAGCGCGTCGGACAGGTGCGTGGCAACCGCCATAAACTGCTCCTCGGTGATGCCCAGCCCCTCATGGGCCTTTTTGATGGTGCGCCCCCGGTAGCGGTTGGGTCCTCCGGTGGCGTAGGCGATGAAGGCGGCCTGATGGCGCTTCTGCTTTTCCATATCCGTGTTTTTGAACAGATCCTTCACCTTTTCGTCCGCCAACACGCGGGCGTAAAACTCTTCCACGACCGCGTCGATCGCTTCCTGTCCCCCCAATTGTTCGTAAAGGGTGGTTTGAGAGCTTTCTTGCATGACAATTCCTCCTCGTCGTCTGCTTGGTTCCCATACCGCGAGGGCCGTCAACAATCCTCCCGCGACACACGAAGATATGTAGAAAAGATGAAACCCGGATGTGTTGCAACCGATCAGCTTCTACGACATCGGAATGATGGATTGATAATTCCCATTCTCTATTTTAACCGCAATTGATTCTATATTCAATAGACTAAGAATAGTGTATATTTTTCTTGGATTTCCAGCCCTCATCCCGAAATTTATTGCCCCACGACAAAAGGTTTGACCGAACGGAGAAAAGCCTCGATCTTTACCCGGTCCTCGTCGGCCACGTTGAAGGTCCTCAGCGTGTCGTTCATGATCCGGATCATCCGCTCATACTGCTCGGATGTGATGTTGAGACCCTTGTGCCCTTCCCGCAGGGTTCTTCCGTCATATTCGACGGGTCCGCCGAGAGCATAGGAAAGGAAGGCGGTTTGGTGGTTCCTGAGCCGGTCCATGTCGATTCCTCTAAACGCCTCGTTCACCAACTCGTCCTCCAGCATCCGGCGGTAAAACTCCTCCACGACGGCTCTGATCGCCTTTTGACCGCCCAACTTGTAATAAAGGTTTGTTTCCTCCACACCGCTTCCCCCTGATTTTCCATGGATTCTCATTATTTTCCAAAAACACAAATAACCATTTTGTAATAGCATTTTAACCTTTCTTTCGGAGAAAGTCCATAAGGGGAAGATGCAGTTTTTACAAACCCCGCACCGATAAAAAAAAAGGGGCGGATCGCCCTGTTCCCTTAAAAAAAACGGGAACCGGGCCCCGTCCCCATCAGGTCCCGTTTTCCTCATTTGGCCGGTTGATCTTCGATCGAACGGGCGATCCGGGCCATGACATCCACCGGCAGGTTGCCCACCAATTCGAAATCGGTCCCTTCATAGGTCCAGGAAAGCCGCTTGTTCTCATCCGTTTCCAGCAGAATGCCCTGGGTGAAGCCGAGATCGATCGGTCGTCCGTAAAGGGGAAGGCTGGCCTGTACCGCCTCCGGCTTCCTCTGGCTCAGGGTGAAGGGGGATTCGCCCTGATAACGCAAAATCACCACTTTGCCCTCCGGGCTGCTCACCGTCTGCTGATCGACCAGGCGGGTTCCCTCGGGAATCCATCCGGGGGTCAGCACGCTAAGCTCCTTCTTTTCCTTCTCCTCCGTTGCCTCCTCCCGGCCCGAGGAGGGGACGATCGTCGGATCGCCATAACCGGTCATGTTCCGCTCCATGTCAAAGGCGTCCTTGTCAAAGCTGGCATCGGGCTCAAACCGGTTAAATTCCACGAGCACCTTCACTTGGTCATCCGCATCCAACACTTCCACCCTTTTGGGATTCAGCTTGCGGTCCAGCCAAATCCGCTGTTTCACCAGCGAATGATTCTGTTCAAACTTCGCGGCCACCTCAAACCGGTAATCTTCCTCGCCGGCGGTAAACACGCGGGAGGAATCGTCGATGATGCTGTTTATGATCGTCTGGTACAGATAAACCTGCCCGCTGGATTCCGGCCAATCACTGTGGAAGCGAAAGCTCTTGTTCAGATGGGGGGTCAATACGTACACGCCGTCATCATTGCGAAGGAGGATCTGGGTGATGTCCTTGTTCACATTTTTCAAGCTGACCCGGTAATAGTGCGGTTGTTTGTACCAAACCTCGACATCGTACACCTGCGGCTTGCTGCCGGTCTGAATCGTCATTTTGGCCTGACTGCGGTAACTTTTCAGGTCCTCGGAGCGCTCGGACAAATCGTGCACCACTTCTTCGGCGCTTTTGGGACCACAACCCGCCAGAAGTGTCAAGACGATCACCACAGTCACGATCGCCCACGCTTTCCGACGCATTTGATCAGCCCCTTCGTCGATTTCCCGGGAAATGTGTCGGTTAGGCACGGGCGCGATCGGACGCGAGCCGGGACAGAGCGGTTCCCAGTTGTGACAGGATTTCGGAGGCGAGCAGGCTGTGCTCGGACGTGCGGACGGCGAGTTCGCCGGCGAGGCCGTGCAGGTACACCCCCATCGCGGCCGCCGCAGCCGCAGGGATTCCCCGGGCGAGAAGGCCGCCGATCACCCCGCTCAGGACGTCGCCGGAGCCCGCTTTGGCCATGGCCGGAGTGCCCGTGGGGTTCACCATCTGGGTCCCGTCGGGAAAGGCGATGATGGTGTGGGTTCCCTTCAACACCACCACGCACCCCGTCTTCTTCGCCCACTCCCGGGCGAGAACGTGCCGGGACGACTCCACCCCGGCCGTATTTGTCCCCGCCAGACGGGCCATTTCCCCGGGATGGGGCGTCAGGATCGTCTCCCCTTTCCGGAAGCGAAGCGCATCGGGATGTTCCGCCAGGATGTTCAGCCCGTCCGCGTCTAACACCACCGGACACGGCAACGTCTCGAGCACTCCCCGAAGCCAGGTCCCTTCGCCGGGAAAACGTCCCAGCCCGGGACCCACGGCGGCAGCGGTGAACCGGTCGACCCGTTCCGCCAAGACCCGGGCGCTGTCTCCGGCAAACCTCCCCTCGCCGTCATCCGGCCATCCCCATACCAGCGCATCCGTCACCTTGGCGGCGAGAATCGGTTCTTGTCCGGCGGGGACGGCCACCGTCGAAAGCCCCGCGCCGATGCGGAGACCCGCCATTCCCGCCAGAACAGCGGCGCCGAGCATCCCCCGCGAGCCGCCGACCACCAGCAGATGTCCGTACGTCCCCTTGTGGGACCAGCGGGAGCGGGGACGCAGCCATTCCCTCCACCAGGAGGGATCGTTGACGCGGGCCGCGGGGGGACGGTGTTCCGCCGCCGACCGGGGAATGCCGATGTCGGCGACAATCACTTCGCCGCAGTGTTCGGCGGCCGGCCGCAGATAGTGGCACCACTTGGGATAGGCAAAGGTCACCGTCCAGTCGGCGCGGATCGCCTCCGGCAGCAGGGCTCCCGTGTCCGTGTCGGCGCCGCTGGGCACATCGACGGCGACAACGGCGCCCCGGCGGTTTTCGTTGACCAGGCGGATCAGCTCCAGCGCCCGGGGACGCACCTCTCCCCGGATGCCGGTGCCGAGCAAAGCGTCGACGATCGCATCCGCTTCCGCGATCCGGCGCGAAAGTTCCTCCCGTCGCTCCGCCGCATCCCGGACGACGGGAATTCCCAGGTTGCGGCAGACCCGGAAGAAGACGCGAGCATCGGAGGTGAGCTTTTCTTCCGGTCCCGCCAGCCAGACGGTCACCCGCCAGCCGGCGGCGGCCAGATGGCGGGCCGCCACAAACCCGTCTCCGCCGTTGTTGCCGGTTCCGGCGAGAACGAGGGCATCTCCCGGATGGGGAAGCCGGTCCGTCAGCAACCGGGCCACCGCCTTTCCGGCGTTTTCCATCAACACCACACCGGGAATGCCGATCGTTTCGATGGCATAACGGTCCAGATCGCGCATCTCCTGTGCAGTTGTCAAGTACACACATGTCCCTCCCAACCGCGATATATATGTATGTCCCCGTCCCGTGGAATATGCAGACAAGGCTGACAAACCCGCAGCCGGTCAGATCCGCTCCGCCACGACCATCGCCGTCGCATAGTGGTCCGAATGGGTGATGGAAAGATGGAGGCGCACCTCCTCCCCCCAGCCCAGGGCGGCCCGGCCCTGCGGGCTGAGGCGGACCTGCGGACAGCTCCTTTCGTCGGGGAGGATTTCGATGTCTTGAAAGCTCAGCTTGCCGATCCCCGTGCCCGCCGCCTTGGACACCGCCTCCTTGGCCGCAAACCGGCCGGCGAGAAATTCCAGGATCCGTCCTTCCGACCGCGGCAGATAGGCCCTCTCCCTTTCGGTCAAAATGCGTCGCGCCAGCCGCTCCGCCCCGAACCGGCGAATCCGCTCCAATTCCACCAGATCGATGCCGATGCCGAGAATCATCGCGCGTCCACCCCCCTCATTCCACATCCCACCGAAACGTCTTGGCCGCCACCAGGAAGGAGACGACGAGCCAGGCCGACAAGGCCGCCGTCGGCATCCACAAATCCGCCATCCCGGCGCCCGCGTTCATGATGTCCCGAAGCGCGCGGGTCAGGTGAACGATGGGTATCACCTCGACCAGCGGCTGCAGGATGTCCGGCAAATTCCGGATGGGAAAGAAAATCCCCCCGACAAAAATCATCGGAAAGGAGACCAGCCCGGCGATCGGACCCGCGCTCTCGGGGCTGCGGGCCAGGCTGGCGATGATGAAACCGATCGACAGAAAAGTCAGCGTTCCGAGCAGAATGAAAAAGATCAAGGCGGCCCAGGAACCGTAAACGTGAACGTCAAAGGCGAAGTAGGCCACCAGGAGGACGGCGATCGCCTGCACTGCGTTCAGGATGATGCGGGCGGTAATCTGCCCGGCGATGAACGTGCCGCTGGACAAGGGAGTTCCCTGCATGCGGCGCAGGATTCCCCGCTCCCGCCAGGAAGCGATGGTGCCGGCCACACCGTTCAAGTTGTTGCTCATGATCATCAGGGACAAAATGCCGGGAACAAGGAAATCGACATAACTCATCGGCCGGCTTTGCACATTGATTTCTTCCATCCCGACCACCGGCTGAAAACGGACCAGCCGTTTGTTCAGACGGTCCACCGCCTGGCGGACCAGTGCCGTTCCGATCTCCGCCACCGCCGGGTTGCTCTTGTCGTAGTAGAGCGCGACCAGTCGGGCCGTCTCCCCTTTCTCCGGCGATGCGACCCGCTCGCCGAAGCCCTTTTTCACCACGACGACCAGATCCGCCTCCCCGCTGCGGATCATTTCCGGCCCGCCGCCGGAAGGCGGGACCGGGTCCAACCCCTCCGCTTTTTCCAGCTCCCCGACAAATTGCCGCGACGCCTCCGAGCCGTCCTCGTCGGCGACAGCCACCCTCACCTGAAAGCGCATGCCGTCCCCGACCAGCATCCCCAGGGCGAGCATCATGAAAATGGGAAACAGCAGGGTCCAGATCACGATGTTCCGGTTGCGGGCGAACAGCAACAGCTGCGCCTTGGTCAGTTGAAGATACGCTTTCATTCCTGTGTCAACCTCTTTCCGGTCCGCTGTAGGAACACATCCTCCAGGGTGGCCGTTCGGGTGCGGAGATCCTTCAGGACCACCCCCCGCTCGCCGGCCCAGGTGATCAATCCGCTCAGCGTCTCCTGCAGGCGATCCGTCAAAAGGACGACGCCCGTCTGCCGTTCTCCGGTCCGCCTCACTTCCTTCACCCCCGGGAGCCGATGAAACGCCGCTTCGGCCTCCGACTCCGCCGTAAACTCCACGACGCTGTCCGACTCCAATCCCCGGATCAACCCCGCCGGCGTGTCCAGGGCGATGATCTCCCCCCGGTCCATGATGGCCACCCGATCGCAGAGCTGCTCCGCCTCCTCCATGTAATGGGTGGACAAGAAAATCGTCCGGCCCTCCCCCTTCAGCTTCCGGATGATCTCCCACAGTCCGCGCCGGGCTTGGGGATCCAGCCCCGTCGTCGGCTCATCCAGAAAGAGAACCTTGGGATCGTGCACCACCGCCAGGGCAATGGCCAGCCGCTGCCGCTGTCCTCCGGAAAGATGTTTCACCAGGGTCCGCTCCTTTTCTTTCAGGTCAAAGGAATCCAGCAGCGGCTCGAAGTCCCGGGATATGCCGTAAAAGCTGGCGTAGAGCTGGAGGGATTCCCGGACGGTGAGATGCTCAAACAGGGCCGTCGACTGCAGCTGAACGCCGATGATCCGTTTGACCCGGTCCCGATGGCGGATGGCGTCGATGCCGTCCACGAAAATCTCCCCTTCGTCGGGAAGGCGCAGGCCCTCGATCATCTCCATCGTCGTCGTCTTGCCGGCCCCGTTGGGCCCCAAAAGGCCGAACACCTCCCCTTCCGCCACCTCGAAACTGACGCCGCTTACCACCGGTTTTCCCCCGTAACGTTTGACCAGGCGGCTGACCCGAACGATCGGGCCGCTTTCGCTCCCGGTATTCATCGGTTCCCTCCTTCCTCCCGGCGATTGGCTACATCCAGTATACACCGTGCGGCGCAAAAAAAAGAACGGGCCTTTCCGTTCCCTGAAAAACCCTGTCCTGTATCGCAGGCAAAACAAAGCGGAAAAAAAATCAGCGCAATCACCCAAATCCGCTCAAACCCCCGCGCCGCGACAAGCAAAGGCCCTCGGGCGCACCCTCCTCGCCCGTAGACTCTTGCCCGCCGGTTGTGGCGTTCCATCATTTTTGTCACAAAAACAGGCGAAAATCCTGAACGTTTCTTGTCATCCCCTTTTCTTTCATCCCATAAAAGTGGATAATGATACTGAGGAAAGGGGTATTTGATCTTGACCATTTCCCTTAAGAGCAGGGCCGAAATCGAAAAGATGCACCGTTCCGGCCGGCTGTTGGCTTCCTGCCACCGGGAATTGGCCCGCCTCATCAAGCCCGGCATCACTCCCCTTGAAATCGATCGGTTTGTCGAAGAGTATCTGCGGTCGCACGGAGCCAAGCCGGAACAAAAGGGGTACATGGGGATATCCCTATGCCACCTGCTGTTCGAAAAACGATGTGGTCTGCCACGGAATGCCCGACGAAACCCCTCTCCGGGAAGGGGACATCGTCACCATCGACATGGTGGTGAATATCGACGGATGGCTGGCCGACTCCGCCTGGACGTACCCTGTCGGCACCATCTCCTCCGAGGCGTGCCGGCTTCTGGACGCAACCCGCGAATCCCTCTACCGGGGGATCGCCCAGGCGAAGGCGGGCAACCGGGTGGGAGACATTTCCCACGCGATCCAATCCTACGCCGAAGGTCAGGGATATTCGGTGGTCCGCCAGTTTGTCGGTCACGGAATCGGTCGGCGAATGCACGAAGATCCCCAAATCCCCCACTTCGGCAAGCCGAATCAGGGCGTGCTCCTGAAGCCGGGAATGGTGATCACCATTGAACCGATGTTGAACACAGGGGATTACCGGGTCAAAATCGACGACGACGGTTGGACGGCCCGGACCGTGGACGGAAGCCTGTCCGCCCAGTATGAGCACACCGTGGCCATCACCGAGGAAGGCCTTTTGATTTTGACCGAGCAGTAATTTCAACCGATCAGATACCAGGCGACGGAAAGGAGAACCGACAACACCAGGGCGGCGACCACGACAATCCAGCCGAGCCTTTTCGCTTTCATCGGACTTGTCAAGGGTATCGCTCCTTTTTTCCCTATTCTGCCTTGCCATCCGCAGTTTATCCGTCGGCCCCCGCAGAAAGCCGATGACAACGCGAAAAAATGGGAGGATGCAACATGTATTTGGTCAACAACCGGATTCCCGTCAAAAACGAAGAACATCTCCGGGAACTGAAGGAACGGTTCCAAAATGCCCCCCAATCGATGAAGGCCGTTCCGGGCTTCGTCTCCTTCCGCCTGCTGAAAGCGGAGGACGGCTCCCACCTGGTGGCGGAAACCGTCTTCGAAACCAAACAGGACTTCATCAACTGGACGCAGAGCGAACACTTCCGGAAGGCCCACGGCGGCCGCCGGGCGGAAGAGGGCCGTCCCGACGTCTCCGCCTACGAAGTGCTGATTCCGTAAATCAGGGACGCGGCGGCCAGAGTTCACATTATGGGAGGTCTCCACTTCATGGCAACCAAAATCGCTCTTTTTTTGCACGTCGCCGGAGTCGCCACCTGGTTCGGCGCGATGCACATCCTGGCCATCTGGCTCGGTCGGACCGCCAAAGCGGCGGACGGGAAATCGCTGTCGGAAACCCTGCAAGCCGTGCATCGTCTCAACATGCGCACGCTGGTTCCCAGCGCCATCATTGTCCTGGCGGCCGGCGCGTTCATGCTGTACAGCAAATACAACCCGGCGGACTTGCCCCTGTGGCTCCTGTTCAAGGAGCGTTTCGGCAGCCTGTTCATTCTGGCCTACATTATCGGCTTCACCCTTTACGGACGGAAACTGAAAAGCGCCACGAACAGCGGCGATGCCGAACTCCTGCGCAAAACGGCCAGGCGCTACACCATCCTGGCCCATGTCACCACCTTGTTGATTCTGATCGTCATCCTTTTCGCCACCTTCCAGTTCACTTGAAAAAGCGCCCCCTCCCGCAGGGAAGGAGGGGGCGCTTTCTTCAATCACCGCAACACCTCGTAATGGAGCATCACGCAGTCGCCGAAGCGGAAGTGGCTTTTCAGCTTCAGCCGCTCCTGACGTCCGTTCTTCCGGAACAGCGGAATCCCCCCGCCGATCAACACGGGGATCACACAGATCATGAACTCGTCCACCGCACCCGCTTCCAGGAACCCCTCGATCAGCTCGCTGCCCCCGACCAACCAGATGTTCTTTCCCGATCGCCCTTTCAACGCCTCCACGAAGGCCCCGATGTCCCCGTTCACATATTCCGCGTGTTCATCGCGGCCGGAAGCGGTCCTGGAAAAGACGTAACACTTTTTCCCCTTGTAGGGAAACGTTTCGGTCAGCTCCGGAAGCTGATCGTAGGTCGCCTTTCCCATGATCACGGTGTCGATCGTCCCGTAAAACTCCGGGTAGCCATAGTCCGCGGGATCCGACGGGGAATTTTCCAGCAGCCAGTCGATCTCCCCGTTTTCCCGGGCGATATACCCGTCCAGACTCATCGCGATGTATACGATCACTTTCCTCGCCAAACGCAATCCCTCCCTGGGAATGGATCAGCGCCCCCTGAATCCCGCGACCGGAGAAGGGGCATATTCATGCTACACCGCGAAATACGACACCCTTTGTCATGATTAAAAAAAGAAAGGAAGATGGCCATGCGGGGGGACCGGTTGCTGGCCCTTCTTCTCCTTCTGCAGCGACGGGGAAAGGTCACCACAAGAGAATTGGCGGAGGAGCTGGAGGTGTCCAGCCGGACCGTTTTGCGGGATCTGAACGCCCTCAGCGCCCTGGGAATCCCCGTGGTGGCGGACCGGGGAAAAAACGGGGGATGGCGCCTGCTCGACGAATACCGAAAAACCTTGCTCACCCTGACGGCGGAAGAGATCGCCTCCCTGTTCCTCCCTTTCCCGGAATCCCTTTTGCGGGATTTGGGAATCGACCGGCCCTTTCGGATCGCCCGGCAAAAACTGTTCCCCCACCTCCCCTCCCCCGCGGAACCCCGGGCCCAAAAACTGTGGGACCGCATCCACATCGATCTGGAACCCTGGAAGGAAAAAATCGAAAAACCCGAATGGATGACTCCCGTGCTGCAGGCGGTCTGGGAGGAGAGAAAACTGAGGATCGATTATGAACGGGCGGACGGAAAGCGAAAGACGCGGACAGTCAACCCCCTCGGCCTGGTGGCGAGGGGACGCGGCTGGTATCTGGTCGCCGCCGACGGGGAAGGGGAAATCCGCAGTTACAGGCTCAGCCGGATCCGGTTTGCCGAGATCCTGCAGGAACGCTTCGCGCGCCCCGAGGGATTCGAGATCGCCTCCTATTGGAAGCGGTCCAAGGCCCGCTTTGTCGCAAACCTGCCCGAGTACACCGTCCGGGCGGAACTTTCACCGGATGCGCTCCGGCGGATCCGGTTCACCGGCCGGTTTGTGCGCCTGCTGGAGGAGGAAACGCCCGACGCACGGGGATGGACCCCCGTCACCCTCCGGTTTGATACGGAACAGGAGGCGGCGGAAACCCTCCTCGGCTTCCACAGCCAGATCCGGGTCCTCTCCCCCCGGTCCCTGAGGAAAAAAATCCGGGAGATGGCCGAGTCGGTGCTGAAGCTCTATGAATTGGAATAAAAAGGAGGCGAAACAGACCTTCCCCGAAAAAATCCCCCCTTGCAACTGACGCTGCGTCACCCTTTACAGTAAGTGACAGGGCCCCTACAGCCCCAGAAGGGGGATGAACCATGGGAAAAAACGTGATTCGAAGGCTGAAACTGGAGCTGGAAGCCGGAAAAGCCAATCCGGCCAAAGTGGGGAAGGACCTCGCGCCGACGGGAATCAACCTGCTCGCTTTCTGTCAGAAATATAACGAACTGACCGCCGGACAGCAGGGGATGATCATCCCCGCGGAGGTGACCGTGTTCGAGGACCGTTCCTTCGTCCTCCGGACCAAGACGCCCCCCACCGCCTTCCTTCTCAAACGTGCCGCGGGAATCGAAAAGGGGGCCGCCCGGCCGGGCCACGAAACCGTCGCCACCCTTTCGCGAAAGGATTTGGAAAAGATCGCCGAGATCAAACTGCCGGATCTGAACACGAACCGGCTGGAAAACGCTGTGAAAATGATCGAAGGAACCGCCCGCAACATGGGCATCCGGATTGCGGATTAAGCTCCGGGAAAGGAGGACGGCCCGTGAAACAAAACCTTTACACAACGGGACAGTTGGCGGAAAAGGCGTTCGTCACGATTCGGACGCTCCGCTATTACGACAAGGTGGGACTGTTGAAGCCCTCCCACCACTCCGACGGAGGGCACCGGCTCTACACCGACGAGGATTTGTTTCGCCTGGAGCAGATCCTGGGCCTGAAGTTCCTCGGATTTTCCCTCACCGAAATCAAGCGCTTTTTGGAAAAACCGAAATCCCTCTCCGAGTCGCTCGCCATGCAGAAGGAAATTTTGAAGGACAAGAAAGAACGCATCGAGCAGGCAATCGACGCCATCGAAGAAGTGGAAAACAAGCTGGCGGAAAAGCAGCCCGACTGGGAGGCGATCCTGGATCTGCTCCGGGTGATCCGTCTGGAAAAGGACGAGGACTGGTGGGAGAAATACTGCGACACTTCCGTCCAAATCGCCCGGGGACCCAAGGGACGGGAATGGATGGAGAAAACCTACACCGAAGAGCAGCGGAAGCGGCTTCAGGAACTTCATCCCGGCTACAGCGAGGAGCAGGCCCGGGAGGACTCCCTGAAGTGGAGAGAGGTGATACTCCTCCTGAAACGGCTGGTGACCGAGGGAAAAGATCCCGCCGGTCCCGAGGCGCAGGAGCTTGCAAAGCGATGGTGGGATCTGGTTCAGGCCTTCACCAAGGGGGATGAGGAAATCCGGCAAAGCCTCTCGGAAGGGATGAAGGACACTCCCTATCCCCGCCCCTACACCCAAGAGGAAGAAGCCTTCATCCACAAGGCTCTGGAAATCTTCAAAAAAGGCTCGTAAGATGCGTTCCGAAACGCAAACTGCCCGGCATACCGGGCAGCTTGCGTCAGGCGGTTTTTTTCGCCTTCCGGATGTGAAAGTTCTCCCGCAACAGGCGCCAGTTCTGCGGAAATTCCTCCCCGAGGACCCAGTAGCTGATCCCCCGAAGGCGATACTCCTTGACCAGATTGAACTTCGCTTGCATGCTTTCTTCATTTTCGTACCAGACGACGTGTTCTTTGCCCCGATCGTCCCGGTAATAATAATACGGCGCCTGATCCCGGTTGCTGTACAACACCCTGGCTCCCTTCATCTTGGCGAGGCCTGCCGCTTCTCTGGGGGAGAGCCTCTTGGCGGGAGGGCCTCCCTTCCGGTAGGGAAGCGTCCAGTCGTAACCGTAGAGGGGCGCCCCCATGACAATCTTGTTTCGGGGAATCTTCCGGACGGCGTAATCGAGCACATCCCGGACCTGGGGAACGGGGGCCACCGCCATGGGCGGTCCGCCGGTCCACCCCCATTCGTAAGTCATCAGGATGACGAAATCGGCCAGCTTGCCGTGGACGGCATAGTCATGGGCGCCGTGCCAGGGACCGCCCTGCCGGTCACTCGTTTTCGGAGCCAAGGCGGTGCTGACGACAAAGCCTTCCCGCCTCATTCTCGGGAGGAAGGTTTTCAAAAAGGCGTTGTACAACTCCCGGTCCTCTTCCCGGATGTGTTCGAAATCGACGTTCAGCGCCCCGTACCCCTTCTTCTTCATCACCCGGATCACGTTCCGGATCAGCCGCCTCTGGGCCGAGCGGTCGGTGAAAATGCTGTGGGCGATGTCCGGCTGAAAATTCCCCCCGGCGAAGTTGGTGATCACCAACATCGGAACGGCGCCCTGCCGTTTCGTCACCCGCAGGGGATATTCGTCCTTCAGGGGAATCAGACTGCCGTCCGGCTTGACCCGGTAGCTGAAGAAGGCGACGTAACTCAGGTGTTTGCCCACACCTTCCACCACATCCCCCGCTTCCCTGGGATCGACGGGTTCCAGATATCCCACCGTCGTGATCGTCGGCGAGGAGGAGATTTTCGGATGCTCCGTCTTCACCTGCTGATGGGTGGGAGGATGCGGCCGGGCCTGTTCGGGACGGGGCTGTGCCCCCTGATTGCATCCGGCGGCGATCACCCCCGCCACCAAGGCGATCCATAGAATGCGTCGCATCAAATCACTCCCGAAATGCATCTGTCTATAACCTTTTTTCGGAAGCGGCTTTTTATGCAATGAAGAAAGCGACCCCTCCGGCGGGGGGCACCCGGCAGCCCCCAAAAAAAACCCCGTTCCGACCGTTGGTCAAGCCCCAAAAATGTAGACACGTAAAAACACCCGGCTTATGCGGCGTGCTGACGCCTGTATTCTACAGGCGTCAGCTTGTTTAATTTCAGTTGAAGCCGCTCCTCGTTGTAAAAACGAATATACCTTTGAATTAGGATTTGAGCCTGCTCAGTATCTTGGATATGATGGTGTTGGAGAGCTTCTGTCTTTAAGTGGGAGAAGAAGCTCTCGATTGGGGCATTGTCCAAGCAATTGCCTCTTCTTGACATGCTGGATCTGAGGCCAAACTGAGCTAGCATGTGATGGTAGTCATGGGACGTGTACTGGAAACCACGGTCACTGTGAAGGATGGTTCCAGACACGTCC
>NZ_FOOK01000014.1 GCF_900113175.1 Planifilum fulgidum
CCTCCTTATTGCCGTGGCTCAAAACATCAAAAAAAATGGCCTTGCTCCTCTCGAAGAGAGGAAAAGGCTTTGTGATCCGCCTAATTTACCAAATCTAATCTCCTTTATCTGTTTATTCCCCATAAACACGCAAACCCTGGCGCTTTTCTTGCGAAAAGAGCCAGGGGGTTTGTCATCAATCTCAAGGAGGGGAAACCCCTCCTTTTTTGCAACCCGGGATCAGACCACTTTCGCTTCGGCTTTGGCGGCGGGCTTTTTGTTCCAGGCCGGAACGTGAACGGAAGCCAGTTCGTCGGCGTAGATCAATCCGAAGCGGTCGGTGATGTACACTTTGCGGTTATCGTAATTGTAAGTGTTTTTCACCTTGACGTTGATCTTTTTGCCGAATGCGCTAACGAGGGTGATTTCGTCCCCCGGCTGCAGCCAGTCCATAATCGTGCCCGTGCGGACTCCGCCCATTTCGTACCTTCCGATGTAGCGAGCCATGGAATTTCACTCCCTTCGGTTCAAGATACAATATTCGAAAAAATTTCCCTTAGATCACACCTACTTTACAACTAGATGACATCTATATTGTAATCACAAATTCGCTATTTGTGCAACCATCAATTATGTCTATTTTTCGAATTGGTTCAACGGACCTGTTTAAGGGAATCAAAAAATGTGTTCAAGTCGGTATGGAAAGATATAACGGCAAACATCTTTTGGGATGAAAGGGCTTTCGTGAGGGTTTTCTCCGATCAGAGTGCTTGTTATACAGTCATGATCGCTGTCTGTTCAAAAAATGAGGGGGCGTGACCGCTTGAACAATTGTGCACAAAAAAATCCCCCTGCCGGGGTAGATTGCAAAAATGTTACAGCAGCTCCCGGTAGGGGGTCAGATCGATGTTTTTCCTTTGCAGGGTCTTGATCAGAAACTTGTGGTCCCGGCGGGGTGTGGCCAGGATGTATCCCCGGATGATGAGATCTTCCCGCATCTCCGTCGCCTTTTCCTTCAGGGCCAGTTCGCCGATCTTTGCGGCGATCTTCTGGCGGGCCACATCCCGAAACAACTTGGGAACCGGACGAACCAGCTCCTCCAGCAGCTCCTTCTGTTCCTCCGTCCACAGGTGACGGGTTTGTTCGATGTAATATTCCTGCCATTCCAGAATCGATTTGCCGTCCTCCCGGGGCAGCGATTTGAGGAACTTGCGAAACATGAAGTATCCGCCGATGCCGAGAAAGGCCAGCATGAACAGTCCCCAGAAGAGGACGGCCCAAAACATCCATTGCGACATGAAAAACACCTTCTTAAAATCAATCTCCCGCCCTTTCGAAGGGAACGGGATGACGTCTTTCCCTCATGAGAGGGGGCGGTCCCGCCGGATGCGGGACCCGACTTTCTTCCTTACCCAAATTATATAGAAGAAGGAGGAGATCGCAAGGGAATCCTTCTTCCCCGGGACCGGATTCCGCTCCCGTCCACATTCTTTCGCGGCGGGAAAGGGCTTTCGCGCGGAGGAATGGACCGGGGCGGACGGGAAAGGAGCGGCCCCTGCGGGAAGCGGGATTTTCGGCCGAGATAAGAGCTTGTTTGTCCCGAGCGGATTGAAGTATGCTAGTTTTAAAGAATTGATGAATCCACCGCCGACAAGGCCCGAAGGGGCGTCCTGCAAAACCGAGGGAAAAGGGAGATTTACATGGATCGCGAAAAACTGTCGGAGAAGCTGTTGCAGATGAAGGAGGAGCACATCCTGTTCATTCCTTCCGGAACCGGTGTGCAAATTACGGTAGAGCGCATCCAGGTGGGCAACGAACTGGGCTGGGGGCTTCACGTGAAGGACGAGAAGCAGGTGTCGCGCTATGTGTCCCGCGATCCGGGGAGAATCACGGATTACATACTGACGCTGAAGCCCAGAGGGATTCCCCTGCTCAGGCACCGGGGGGAACGGTTGGAGGAATCGTCCCAGTTCGCGAAGAAGGCTTCCTGGCTGTTGGATTGATCAGCGCCGGGACCGGAACTTTTCCGCGCCGCATCGCGCGGTTTTTTTGTTTTTCCGGGGAAAACGGCGGGCCTTCGCATGACTGGTCCCGCGAAGGGAAATCTATGGGTATCAGGGAAATGGTTGGAGGGATCGCGATTGGCGCGGATTGTCTCGGTGGGAACGGCCGTCCCCGAATACGAGGTGGACCAGCGGGAGGCGCGGGAGTTTGCCCGCGGGCTGTTCCGGGAGGCGTTTGGGGATATTGACCGGTTGTTGAAGATCTTTGATCATGCGGCCATCGAACGGCGCCGATTCAGCAGGCCCCGGTCCTGGTTTGAACAGGACCATTCCTTTGCCGAGCGAAACAAAGCTTATGTGGAAGCGGCGTGCAACCTGGGGGAGGAGGCGGTTCGCCGCTGCCTGAAGGGGGCGGGCCTTGGGCCCCGGGAGGTGGATCACTTTATTTTCGTCTCCTCCACCGGCCTGTCCACCCCCAGCATCGACGCCCATCTGGTCAACCGGTTGGGCATGAACCCCCAGGTGAAGCGAACCCCCCTCTGGGGATTGGGATGTGCCGGCGGAGCGGCGGGGCTCGCCCGCGCCTTCGAGGTGGCCCGGGCCTTTCCGGAACGGCGCGTTCTCCTGCTCGCCCTGGAGCTTTGCGGGCTCACCTTTCGCCGCAATGACCTGTCCAAAAGCAATCTGGTGGCCACGTCGCTGTTTGCCGACGGGGCCGCCGCGGCGTTGGTCGCCGGGGAGAAGGCGGGCGTGGGCGGGGACGGGCCGCGGATCATCGACGCGATGAGCATGACTTGGCCCAGGTCCCTGGACGTGATGGGATGGGAAGTGGTGGACGACGGTCTGAAAGTGATATTTTCCAAGGATATTCCGTCCATCGTGCGCCGGAAAGTGGGGCCGGTGGTGAAGGGGTTTTTGCGCCGGTGGAATTTGACCCCCGAGCGGGTGGGGAGGTATATCGCCCATCCCGGGGGAGCCAAGGTGCTGTCCGCCTACGAGGAGGCCCTTTCCCTGAAGGAGACCGTCCTGTCCAGCGCCCGTTCCGTCCTGCGCGCCCACGGAAACATGTCTTCGGCGACGGTGCTGTTTGTGTTGGAGCGGGAAATGCGGGAGCGGCCCGAACGGGGAACCTACGGACTGATCACCGCCCTCGGCCCCGGATTCAGCCTGGAACTGATGCTTGTCCGGTGGGGGGAGGAAGGGCCGACGGAAAGCCGGGTGGAGGCGGCGGATCACTCCGGGACGGGGGCGCCGGTTTCGGAATCCGGGCGGACCCCTTCGCCGGATCCGCCGGCGTCGTCTCTTCCGAGTCACAGCTGAAGGCGGCAGGGAGGTGAGCCGATGGGGCTCGGGTGGGCGCTGCTTTTGATTGTGGGATTGCAGAGGCTGGCGGAACTGCGCGTGGCCGGGCGGAACGCCCGGTGGGCGCGGGCGCAGGGCGGTTATGAGGTGGGAGGAGGGCACTACATCCTCATCGTCTCGGTGCACCTGCTCTGGTTTCTGGGCATGGCCGGCGAAATCCTTTCGGGGGCGACGCCGCCGGTCTGGTGGCCGCTTCCTGCGCTCCTTTTCCTCCTCGCCCAGGTTCTCCGCTATTGGTCGATTCGTTCCCTGGGCCGCCACTGGAACACGCGGATCTGGGTGATCCCCGGTAAGAAACCGGTCCTCCGCGGCCCTTACCGGTTTATCCGCCATCCCAATTATCTCGCCGTCATTGCCGAGATCCTCGCGCTTCCCCTCCTCCTGGGGGCTTTTTGGACGGCGGCGGTGGCGTCTCTTTTGAATCTGCTGGTATTGCTCGGGGTGCGCATTCCCGCGGAGGAGCGGGCCCTGGCGGCGGCGATGGAAGAGGACGGGGAGGCGGGGCGAAAAAACCGTTTCCTTCCCTTCCCGAAACGGGGATGAAGGCCTGACGCGCTTTCATTGCCGCGTGCTTGCGCCTGATGCCCGGGCAAGGTTTTCCCTTTTTGATGACGCAGGAACCATGACAGAAGTCACGGGGTGTTTCTCCGTTTGTGACCGCAGGCAGTATCTGAAAAAGGGATGGGGAAGGCAAAATAAACAGGAAAAAACGGGGAGATCATCCGATGCTCGCTAAAGGGCGCGGATTGGACGGCCCCCGACGCTTGCCGGGGGTCTCTGAAATGTTGTTTACCGCTTGATCGGTGCGGGAATTTGTGTGGGGAGGCGGAAGCCCTGTTGGGAAGAAAGCCGGGGGCCGACGAAATTTTCCGGAAAGCGGCCTGGGGAGAGGAGGAAATGCCATGATCATAGCCGGCTGCTTGCTTATCGGTGTCGGTTTGGGAATGCTGTTCGGGCAGACAGGCGCGGGCGCATTGATCGGCCTGGGTGCGGGTTTTTTGCTCGAATTCTTTTGGTCAAGGGGAAAGCGGAAGGAATCGTGAGCGGAAAACGCGCCGGTTCCCTTGGCCGGGATCAGGGGCGGCGGTCCGAACGGTCCCGGACGGCCGCCCGTTTCGTTCGGGAAGTTTTTTGCGCTTTCGGCGATCGCGCCGGGGTTTTTTCTTGCGATTTAACGCGTGAACTTGCTAAAATCTTTTCAAAACATCTCTTATTTCAGTTTATTTTGTCTGTTTTTGCGGCTCCGGCCGAATCGGAACGGGCGCTTTTCCGCGCTTCCCGGAAAGGGGGTGGAGAGATGGAACCGGACAAAGGAACGGCGGCTGTAAGCCTGCACCGGGCGACGAAGTGCTTCACGACGCCCGCGGGGAAGGACTATACGGCGGTGCACGAGATCACGCTGGAGGTGCAGGAGGGAACCTTCGTCGCCATCGTCGGCCCGAGCGGATGCGGCAAGTCGACCCTCCTCAACATGACCGCCGGTCTGACGGCGCCCACATCCGGAACGGTGCGCATTTACGGTCAGCCGCTTCGCGGGATCAACCGGCGGGCGGCCTATATCTTTCAGCAGGATGCGCTGCTCCCCTGGAAGACGGTTCTGGACAACGCGGCGCTCGGTTTGGTGTTTCGCGGCCGTCGCACCGACGAGGCCCGCGAGGCGGCGAGGGAGTGGCTGGAAAGGGTGGGGCTCGGTCCCTTCGCCGACCGGTACCCGTTTCAGCTGTCCGGCGGAATGCGCAAGCGGGTGGCGATCGCCCAGAGTTGGGTCGTAAATCCCGACATCTTGCTGATGGACGAGCCCTTCAGCGCCCTGGACGTGCAGACGCGGCAGATGATGGAGAGCGAACTTCTGTCCCTCTGGTCGTCGTCGCGAAAAACGGTGTTGTTCGTGACGCATGACCTGGAGGAGGCGATCGCCCTGGCGGACGAAGTCGTCGTTCTGTCGGCGGCTCCGGCCAGCCGGGTGGTGGGCCGTTTTCCCGTCGATCTGTCCCGTCCGCGCAATTTGATGGACATCCGGACGGACCCCCGTTTTGTCGATCTTTACCGGACGATCTGGTCGATTCTGCGCGAGGAGGTCCTGAAGAGTTATGAACGGAGCAGACACATGGCGTAAGCGGGAAGAGAAGATGTCCCAAGCTTCCCGAGCGGAGCAGACGGGGAACCGCCCGGCGGAAGGGGGGATGTACGCCCCCGCCCGGCCGACGCCGGGCCCCGGAGGGGAAAGGGATGAGGCCGACCCGCGGGCGGCCGGTCGCATCGCCGCGGCCCGGCATCGGCGGAAGGTGCGCCTCCTGCAGGGGGGGTTCGGGGTTGCGCTGCTGGTTTCATGGCAGCTCCTCGCCGACGGGGGAATTCTCGATCCCTTCTTTTTCAGCCGCCCGACCGAGATTTTCAGCCGAATCGCGGAGTGGGTGTCGACCGGATTCATCTGGCCTCACCTGGCGGTCACGCTGGAGGAAGCGTTGCTGTCCTTTGTCATCGGCGTTCTGTTGGGGGTGCTTTTCGGCTTTGTCCTGGCCCGGTTTTCGCTGCTGGCCGAGGTGTTGGACCCTTACATCCAGATGTTGAATTCCTTGCCCCGGGTGGTTCTTGCCCCCATTTTCATGCTCTGGTTCGGCCTGGGCATCTGGTCCAAGGTGGCCCTGGGCGTCACGCTGGTTTTCTTCGTCGTCTTCTTCAACACCTACCGGGGGGTGCGCGAGGTGGACCGGGTGATCATCGACAACGCCCGGATGCTGGGGGCCTCCGAACGGCAGCTGCTGCGGCACGTCCTGATCCCCTCGGCCCTCTCGTGGATCTTCTCCAGCTTGCATACCAGCATCGGCTTTGCCATCGTGGGGGCGGTGGTGGGGGAGTACCTCGGCGCCTCCATGGGGGTGGGCTACGTTATCGCCCAGGCGGAGGGAGTGTTTGACACGACGGGGGTTTTTGCGGGGATGATCATCCTGATGGCGGTGGTGCTGCTGGTGGATCAGGCGGTGAACCGCGTGGAGCGGCACCTGCTGCGCTGGAAGCCGGAAAACGCGGCGGGCTGGGCGGACGGGAAGAAGGAATGAAAGGAACGGGGGGATGTGCGGTGCGGAAAAATCGACGGAGGATTGCAGCCTTTGCCCTGGCGGTGTTGCTGCCGGTTTTGGCGGCTTGCGGCGGCGGTTCCGGGGGCGGCTCCTCCGCCGGGGGAACCATCGATGTGACCATCGGAGTGGGCGGTCAGGCTTCGATCGTCTATCTGCCGACCACCCTGGCCCAGCAGCTGGGCTATTACGAGGAAGAAGGGCTGAACGTGACCCTTCAGGATTTCCAGGGGGGAGCCAAGTCGTTGGAAGCCCTGATGGGCGGGAGCGTCGATGTCGTGTCGGGCTACTACGACCACACGAATCAAATGGCGGCGAAGGGGCAAAAGCTGAAATCCTTCGTCACCATGTTGCGCTATCCGGGCCTGGTGATGGCCGTCTCTCCCGAGACGGACAAACCGATCGGGAAAATCGAGGATCTGAAGGGGGCTGTGGTGGGCGTCAGCGCGCCCGGTTCCTCCACGCATCTGTTTCTCAATTATCTGCTGTCCAAGAAGGGATTGGATCCGCGAAAGGATGTCAGCGTCATCGGGATCGGGTTGACGGGCACGGCCATCGCCGCGATGGAAAAGGGAGAGGTGGATGCGGCGGTGCTCACCGACCCGGCGGCCACCCAACTGGCCAAGCGCCATCCGGATCTGAAGATCCTGATGGACACCCGCACCGCCGAAGGCGTCAAACAGGCCTTCGGAACGGAAACTTACCCCGCTTCGGTTCTCTATTCGAAGGCCGAGTGGATCGAGCAGAATCCGGAGGCCGCGCGCCGTTTGGCCCGGGCGATCCAGCGCACCCTGAAATGGATCCAGCAACATTCCCCCCGGGAGATCGCGGAGAAGATGCCCTCCCGGTTCCACGGCGGGGACGAGTCCACCTATGTGGAGGCCATCGATCACACCATGCCCATGTTCTCTCCGGACGGGGTGATGCATCCGGAGGGGCCGCAAGCCGTAAAAGAGGTGTTGTCCCTCTCGCTGGAGGAAGTGCGCCGGGCGAAATTCGACCTGAAGGAAACCTACACCAACGAGTTTGTCCAATAGTGAGGCCTCCTGCGGCCGGCATCCAATCCCGCGCAGGCCCCTTTGGGGGGTTCTATGCGTAAATCATCTTCACCGTCATGCCGCCGTCGATCACCAGGTTGGCCCCGGTGATGAACTCCGCATCCGGAGAGGCGAGGTAGCGGACGGCCCGGGCGATGTCTTCGGGGCGTCCCACCCGGTCCGAGGGGTGCTGCCGATGGTCCTCTTCGGTCAATTGCGCCGGTTTCCGGGCGCTTTTCTTTTTCCATTCGGAGGTTTCGATCCATCCCGGACTGATCGCGTTGACGCGGACCGTCGGCCCGAGGCTGACGGCCAGCGCGTGGGTGAGGGCCAGAATTCCCCCTTTGGAGGCGGAGTAGGCCTCGGTGTGGGGTTCGGACATCAGGGCCCGGGTGGAGGCGATGTTGATGATGGAGGCCCGTCCGGCCGTCCGCAGCAGGGGCAGGCCGTACTTCGCGCACAAAAAGACGCTCCGCAGATTGACGTGGATCACCCGGTCCCACTCTTCCACGGAGAGCTCCTCCAGTGGGCGGAAAAGGCTGATCCCCGCGTTGTTGCACAGGATGTGCAGTTTGCCCCGTTCCTTGCCGATCCGGTCCATCAGCCGCCGGATTTCTTCCGGCCGCGCCACGTCCGTGGGAACAAAGGTGGCCGCGCCCCCCGCCTTCCGGATCTCCTCTTCGCACTCGGTCCCCGCTTCCTCATCCTGTTCCGCGATGTAGACGTGGGCCCCTTCCCGGGCGAGGAGTTCCGCCACCGCGCGGCCGATGCCTTGCCCTCCGCCGGTGACGACCGCCGTCTGATCCGCAAAAAGCCTTTTTTCCAAAGCTTGTCCCCCCCTGATTTTTTTCAGGCGAAAGATTTGAAAGCCCCCGGCGAAAAGAAGAAGGAGGGATGCGCGCGGGTGCCTCGGCGCGGCGAACCTTGCACCCCTTCCGGCACTTCAACGGGGCTTTTAAACCATTTTAACGCCGGGTACGCTTTATTTCTCGATTGCGGTTGAGGAGGAATTGCCGACGGGGTCCTTCGCTTTTTGACGCTGAAAATGATGATCATACATTTTTTTGGCGATTTTCCGGTAAATCCGGGGAAAGAGGGCCCGGAAAGCGAGGGCGGGCGCGAAGAGGCGCGGCACCACGAGAACCCGGGGGCGGTCGATCAATCCGATGGCGTGGCGGGCCACGGTTTCCGGATCGAGGAGCCGCTTGGCGATCGGGGCGGGGAAAAAGCGGGAGGGGTCTTCGCCCCGGAAAAAGGGGGTGGAAACGGGCCCGGGGCAGAGGACGCCCACCCGGATGACCGGCGCATATTGCAGGTCGAGGGATTCGGAAAAGCCGACCAGGGCAAATTTGGAGGCCGTGTAGGCGGCCAGGTTCGGACTGCCGGTGAGCCCCGCCACCGAGGCGATGTTGACGATCCGTCCCCCGCCGGCTTCCAACATATGGGGAATCACGGCCCGGGTCATGCGGACGGCTCCCAGATAATTGGTCTGCATCATGCCTTCATATTCACTCATCGGGATCTCGAGAAACCCTCCGAAGGCGCCGTAGCCGGCGTTGTTGATCAGGACATCGATGCGCCCCCAGGTACGTTTCACCTCATCCACCAACGCCTGAACGGCATTTTCGTCGGTCACATCGCAGGGGAAGGCGGCGCCGGTGCCCAGCTCTTCCGTCAGCTTTTGGAGGGGTTCCGCCCGCCGGGCGGCGAGGACGGGAAAATCCCCCCGCCGGGCCAGCAGCCGGGCGATTTCCCGTCCGATTCCGCTGGAGGCACCGGTGACGAGAACGATTCGCTTTCGCATGCTCTCTCTCCTCAGGACATGGGGACTTGGGGAATGATTTTTCCCTCGATCCGCTCGAAGATGTCGTCCAGATCGCGGCCGGTGATGGTCAGGCCGTGGTTTTTCAGGCCGACGACCGCCCGGGAGGGATCCTCGGCGCGGCTGATCTGCTCCGCCACCGCCTTGGCCAGTTGAAGGGTGCCGCAGGGGTAGTTGATCTTCGTGGTGGGGACGCCTTCCATCCAGGCGTGGATGTGAACGATGGCTCCCACCTCCGGATGGTTGGTGTAGATCATCCAGTGCTCGATGGCGTCGACGGAGGCGCGGCGCGGCTCCACCTTCGGCGGAACGCTGATTCGCATGGCTTTTTCTTCCGGGGAATATCCCTTGATCATCAGGATGTCCCGGCCGACGGTTTCCAGTTTGGCCTTGTTCACCCCGCTGGCGCTCATCCAGAAGCGGTTTCCATCCTTTCGGGCGCTCAGATTGCCGTAGCTCAAGCCCCCGATCCCGTAGAGGCGCTTCACGTGGCGCAATTCCCGCTCGGACAGGAGCTCCTCGATGGGAAAGGGGGCGGGCAACAGGTTCATCTCGTCCAGCTTTTTCCCCGCCCGGTTGATTTGCCGGGTCAGTTCATCCCCGTCCCAAAGGCTTTCCGGGAGATCCGGTTCAAAGGTGTTGTCGATGATCAATTCCGCGGTGGCCAGGGGAAGGAGCCGCTCGAACACCCGGCGGAAGAAGCCGGGTTCCTCCATGTCCCCCGGGATGGGGTAGCATCCCTGCTCCAGGGTGATGAAGTGGACGGCGGGTTGACCTTTGGAGCGATCCAGGTAAATCATCATGTTGCCGAGGGAGCGCACCAGGATGGGATAACCCGCCTTCAGGATGCTGTCGACCGGTTCGCTTTTCTCCGCCACCGTGACGACGAAGGTTCCCTTTCCCTTTCGCCGGAAATGGCGGGGATCATCCGGATCCACAAAATGGAGGACCAGTTTCAGATCGGGATCCTCCTTGGAGCCGTAGACATACCCGTTTTTGATCAATTCGTTTCGGAGGCCTTCGGCCAGCTTTTTGAGCACGGGACTTTGCCGCCAGTCTCCCGCCATGGTGAACGTGGTCATTCGGCATCTCCTTCCGTCGTTTCTTCCCTTACCCATTTTTTCCAAAGGGGAAGGGAATCATGCCGAGGGACGGCCCTGGCGGGCGTGCCCGTGCGAGCTCCGCCGTCATCGGAATCGGTCGAGATCGATTATATCGCAAGGGGAGGGGAAGGCAAAGGGGCCTGCAGGCGTCCCTTGCCTTCCGGCTGGGTTTCGGGGATGCAGGGATGTCGCAGGGGGGATTCCCATGCCGAAATTCGCCGTCCGCGGCAAATTCCGAGGACGGTCCGCCGCTTGCGCCGCGGTGACGGAAAGGGGACGAGCGACTCGCCGGAACTTGCGGAATACGCAAGGCACACAAATCCATACCCGCCGGTGAATGCATCTATACTTCCTCAGAAAGGAAACCGCCGGCGCGTGCCACTTACATGCCGGGTTGCCATGGGGAGGGTGCCCTGGGAAGTCGGGATTGAGAGGCGATGTTCTGAGGCGGTTCACCGGCTGCGGCAGGCGATGTCATCGCCTGCGACAACGGTGTCCTGAGCGAGGGACCCAAAGGGTGGTCGAAGCGGCGCCTTCAGGCGATTCGCGCCGGAGAGATGCTCGCATCCCTTTGAAATCGGTCTTGGGGAGCCATGGAGCGGTGGGAAGGGGACGTGCCATGCCGTGGATTCAAAGTCTTCATGACCGATAGACTGGGAAGCGCTCTTGCGAAATATCTCGAGATGACGGCGCGCAAGCGCCCCTTTCTTGGCGGGGACGGCCTTGAGACGCTTTCGATGACGGTTCTTCCATCGGTTCGGATGCAGCCGGATGGGGAGCGGGCGCAGCTGAAGGCGTGCCGGGGAAAGCGCGGGGACGGCCGCAGGCACGGAAAAAACGACTCGAAGGCGCAAAGCGGCGGCGGGAAGCAGGTCCCGGGGTCATGCAGCCGGGGCATGGCGCCCTGGGTCCCGAAGATGTCCTCGGCGCTGACGCAGAACCTGTTCAGCCCGTCTGTGCGCCCGGGGGCACGTAAGAAACCGGCGGCGCCGAAGCCGCCGGAACCTGCGGGGGCTGTGGAGGACGGCCCGGCGATTTCAAGGCGAGGAACCCCGGAGGAGCCGGAAAAGGGATTCAGCGCGCATCTTCCTCCTTCTCAAGCGCTTTAGCGATTTCTCGTCGGACTCCTGGGTGGTGGACGTTTCGTCGGGGGAGTCTTCCATGCCCTCCCGCCAGGGTCTCACTCGGGAGGTGTTCTCCCGCCGTTTGGCCCGGCCTTCAATCCCGCCTTCGCGGGGCTTTTTCCTGATCGCGCTTTTCCCCGTTTTGCTCTTTGATCCTTTCCGGTTTTGTCGATCGCATCTTCTCCTGACTGCGGTCTTCGATCCACGGGTGGGATCCGGCTGCGCGATATCATCGGTTTTTCATCCGCTGGCGAAAACACGAAAGACCAAGTAAACGACAAGCAGGATCAGCACAAAACCGTTCACCAGCCTGCCGGCCCGCCGCATCCGGGGGATGAGGCCGGGAAACCATTGACTTCCGGACATTCCGAAAAAAGCCGTGGGAATCGCCCGGCTGAAACCGTAAAGGGCGCCGAAGAGAAGGCCGTGGGCCGGGTCTTTGAAAAAGCCGAGATACAGATAGAGGAGATGGAAGGTGATGTGCGGGATGTACGTAAAAAGGCCCGCGCCCAGGATCAGCCCCCACACCGCCATGTTCCGCATCGGCGGCCCCGAGACCCACGTGTGCGGAACCTGCCATCGGTTTTGCGGCACTTTCAGGCGGATTCCGTTCCACTCATGAAGGATGTAGGGGGCGGCCAGCAGGGCGAGGAACCCCCCCTTGATCGCCGGCGGCAGCCAGAAGGAAAGCAAATACACGATGGACGTGTACAAAAATCCGGCCGCGGCGCCGGATGCGGCGGCCGTTCCGCCGTAGACGAGGGAACGAAAAGCCGCTTCCCGCTTTTTTACCCTCTCCCCGAGAGGGGCGACCGAAAGGGTCGCATTGATCCCTCAGACCGTTCCGACGGCGGTGATTCCCGCGGTGAAGGCCAGGAGAGCCGGCAGGAGGTTTTCCGGATGAAGCCAATCGTTCATGCTTACCCCCTCATTTCCGGAAGGCCCACTTGCATCCGCAAGTATGGCCGTCTTTGATGCAATCGCAACAGACAAAGTAGTGGGGACAATCTTCGGAGGTGGCGCACCAGCAGCCCGTGCTTCGGTACAACCCTTTCCAAACGGTGTAGCCGCTGGGGCACCTTAAGCCGCTGCCGTGGTCCGGACAGCCGGAACAGTATCTCCCGCCCGGCGGATGGCAGTCGCACGCCCTCCACCAGGTTTCACACCACTGGGTGGAGGCGGAGACGGAGGCGGGGTTTCGGGCGATTTCCATCAGTTTAAAGAAGGCCGCCTTCAGGGATTTCTTGAGAAGGGCGCTCTGATCCGACGTCCGGGCCCACTGTTCCGCCGACCGTCTGAAGAGGGAATCGATTGCCCGGATCACCGGAGACCCTCCTGACTGTCGCCGGTTTGAAGGGAGTCTTCCAGTTTTCCCAGCAACTCCTCGATGTGTTCTTTTCCGTTGCACAGCCCCTTGCCCCTCACGATTCCCTTCTCATCGAGGATGAAGGCGAAGGGCGTCACGCGGACGCGGAAATCCCGCAAAAAATGATCCCTCCGGTCCCAGACGATCCGCCCGTGAATCTCCCTTTCCCGCACAAACGCCTCCATTTTCTCCCGGTCGCCGACTCCCATCAGGACGAAGTTCACCTTCTCCCGGTGGTCCAGGCAGCATTGGTTCCATTCGGGGATCAGGTCCCTGCAGGCGTCGCAATTCGGTGAAATGAAGGCCAGGAGGGTCGGCCTCCCTTCCAGGTCTTTGTGTGTGACCGCGCGGGTGGTGGAAAAATCTTCCCCCACAAATTCCGGAATATAGTCTCCGATCGGGATGCCGTCGCGGGAGATGGCATCGGCGGAATTGAGATAGATTTCGCCGAACTGGCGGAAGAGAACGACCAGGGCAAAGATGACCAGCAGCTGGACGATCCACAGCAGGATATTGGAGTAAAGAAGAAACGTTTCCATCGATCTCGCTCCTCAGCGCATTTTCAAGGGCGGGCGCAGGGGGAGTCCTCCCGCTCAGCGGTTTTTCAATCGGTCCATCGCCTTCGCGTGATGGGTCCAGACGGCCTGGGCCGCCAACAGGCATGCGGTCAGGAAGCTTCCGAAAAAAAAGCTTTCGGGTGAAGGACGGACAGGGTGGGAGAAGGAGCGGATCAGCACGGTGATCGCCGCAGCCGTCAGGATCCCGATTTTAATCAGGGTGAACCGGTCCGCCCGGGCGTCGAGAAATTTGCCGTAACATCCGCAGCGGACGGTTTTTTTGGCGCGCAGGACGGCGGAGACGGCCCAGGCGAAGCCGAAGAGGAGAAGGAGCAGGATCAGGGAGCCGCAAAGGGCGGTCTTCGGATGACACAGCAGCGCGGCTCCGGAAAGTTCCGCGAAGGGAAGGAGACTCCCCAACACCCTGGCGAGAGGGCCGGGCAAAACGCCGTACGCGGCCGTCAGCTCCCGGAAGGCCGAAAGGTGCAGGAGCTTGGGCGCGGCGGAGGCGATAAACAGAGTGCACAAAAACATGGCGAGAATATCGGCGAGCATTTGCATGGGATCTTTTCCTTTCCGGCACGGGTTTACGGGCGGTTTTGTGCCCGGCGCCGGCTCCGCCGGGGGCGAAACGGGCAAACCGGAAGTGGACGGCGCGGAAAAAGGGGGATCGGACCGGCGCGGGCGGACACCGGTTTGGCTTTCTGAAATAGTGTAATGCCGGGGGATCCGGATGTGTTCCTCCTCTTTCACATGCGCCGGAAAGCGCAGGGAGACGGATCATTCGCCGCCGCGCCGGCGGGTTTGGGAGCGCCGTGCCGCCGCAGGGACGGAACCATCGCCGGCGCATTCGGGTTTCGAAGGGGACTGTTTCCGGACGCTCCCCGCATTTGCCGCCGATGATCGCATCCGCTGCCGAATTCCGATCCGAGGGAACAAAAAAAAGACTCCATCCTGTGGAGTCTCAGGTGATTGAGAGGGAAGAGAGGGACCGATTGTCCGCCGGGCGCCCCCTGCGGCAGGGAGAGTCGGGATGACGCGTCCCCATTTTTGGAAGCGACTGCAACCCTTCCCTCCGACGTGAAGGGGGGATCCGCCGCCCGCGCGGCAGAGGCGCCGGGCGGCACAGGCCCTTCTCACCCCCCGTTATTCACCAGGCCGTTGGCGCGGAGTCCGTCACCGGCCCCGCTTCCATCCGGCGGGGGTGAAGAGGAAGGCCGCCCTTGGGAGCCGGAGGCGAATTCCTGCCTCCCGCCTGTTTTCATCGCCCCAAAGCTCCGCCGCCGGTCGCCGCCGGATCCCCCGCCCTCCTCTGGGCGTAACGGGCCAGCACCGGGTGGTGCCGCTTCAGCGCCGACAGCAGCTCCTCGAAGACGGCCCGAATATCCCACTGGGCCTCGGGTGAAGTGCGCAGGTTGATCAAATGGTATAGTTCCCACAGGGTGACCGTCGCCGTCACCTGCCGATGATGGGCGTTGGTCACGCAGTAGGGGGCCGCCGCGGGGCATATCTCCCGGATTTTCCTGTGGATTTCCGCCGCCTGTTCCACCAGTCTGCAAAAGGGATCGGACAGGCCGGCGTCCCGGACATGGGGAGGGATCGTATAGCCCAGGTCGGTGGTGGGGAGCCCCCAGGTGAAGTGGGTGCGGCGGTTGTGGCGAAGGAGCTGGTGCCAGTTGGCTTCGGAGATCTTCAGTTCCAGCCGGTAGACCAGGTGCTGGAAGGCGTCCAAGGGATTGTCGAAGAAGCGCAGCCGCTTCAGGGCGTCGTCAACCAGCCGCTCTTTCTCCTCCCGGCTGAGGGCGCGGGCCTTTGCTTCCGCTTCCTCGTAGGAGAGGGAGGAGTGTTCGATCCAGAGCGAAACGGTCAATTGCGTGAGCGCCTCCTCGTAATCCGGGAGGCGGAGGAACCGGGCGGAGGGGCCGCCGGCGGACTCCGGACAGGCGCGAGCCTCCGTTTCCGTTTCTTTCATCTGTTTTTCCAGGCTTTCGCGCGTATCCATAATGTAGGGGCTGGGTTTTACATGTTTGAGAAGGGTGGGAATCACCCGTCCGATTTCCCGCTCCATCTCCCGGGCCAGCCGCCGGCATTCCGGGTACCGGCTGGACAGGAGGCGGATCAGGGTGTCCCTGAGGGCGCGGCCGTTGCCGGTCATCCCCAGGTTGGTCAGGGTGGCCAGCGTCAGGACATAGCGGGCGTCCTCGAAGGCCGTCTTTTCCACCCGGAGGTGGAAGCGCTTCTCCGATTCTCCGTCACGGCGGGGCAGGCGGTCCGTCAGGTAACCGATCAGACCGGCCAGCAGCCCTTCGTAGGTGTCGTAGGCTTTCTCCTGCAGGTCGCAATACAGGCTTTTGGCTTCCGGATCATTTTCCAGTTCCGGCGGCAGGTACCAGTCGCCGCGGCGGGGCCGCTGGTATCGCTGGCTGTATTCGGTGAAGCTGTTGAAGGAATTGGCCAGCTCCAGCTCGGCGGATGCGAGCCGGCTGATCCGCTCGATGCCGATGTGGGCCACCGCGTGCTCCGCCACGCTGCTGTGGCCGTATCCCACCACCCATTTCTCGTGAAAGCGGGCCGCCTTCTCCGAATAGAAGGATGCGATCCCGCCGGCGGCGTCGCCGACGGCCAGTTCGTCGTCCTCGAGCAGTTTTTTCAGGTTGTCCCGGAAGCTGAGGGGGCTTCGGCTGACATAGGCGAAAATGACGGCGATCACTTCTTCGGGAAGGTTGTATATGGTGTAAACATTGCGATCCAGGTTGGATACGTATCGGGTCAGGTCGATCTCCTGGCCTTTCACCGGGGCCACCTCCCACGTTGTGCTTCTCTCATTCTACCAAGTTGCGGGACCGCCGGAAAGCGCGGAACCGATTTCGCAAAGGTGCATAAAATCGATTTATTTCCAAAGGAGTTCCGTCTGGTAATATCGAATTGACTGAGAGGGCACTCCTTTCAAACAGACGGAAACGGGGAAAGAGCCCCTGTTTTCAGACTTCGAACTCATGGATGGGTTGCATCGCATTTCATCGATCGAGGTGTTCTCATGCCGGAAGAAGCATTGTTGGAGATTTCGCAGCTAAAATTGCACTTTTTCACCGATAAGGGAGTGGTCAAGGCCGTTGACGGCGTGGACCTCACCGTCAAGGAGGGCGAGGTGGTGGGTCTCGTCGGGGAGTCGGGATGCGGCAAGAGCGTCACCTCCCTGGCGGTGATGGGATTGGTGGAAGCGCCGGGGAAGATCGTCGGCGGGTCGATCCGCTTCGGCGGAAGGGACCTGACCAAGTTGTCCCATAAGGAGATGCGGCAGATCCGGGGCAACGAAATCGCCATGATCTTTCAGGAGCCGATGACCTCCCTCAACCCGGTCTTCACCATCGGCAATCAGATGGTGGAAGCGGTTCGCCTCCATCGGGACGTCTCCAAGCGGCAGGCCCGGGAGATGGCCCTGGAGATGCTGAAGAAGGTGGGCATTTCCCGGGAGGGGATTCTGGACGAGTATCCCCACCAGCTGTCCGGGGGGATGCGGCAGCGCGTCATGATCGCCATGGCCATGGTTTGCCGGCCGCGCCTTTTGATCGCCGATGAGCCGACCACGGCTCTGGACGTGACCATCCAGGCGCAGATCCTCGACCTGATGCGCAGCCTCAACCGGGAGTTCGGCACGGCCATCCTGCTCATCACCCACGACATGGGCGTTGTCGCCGAAATGTGCGATCGGGTGGTGGTGATGTACGCCGGTCAGGTGGTGGAGGAAGCCGATGTCCGGCGCATCTTTCGCGCCACGCAGCATCCCTACACCTCGGGGTTGCTCCGCTCGATTCCCAAGCTGGATGAGCGGCGAAAGCGGCTGTATTCCATTCCCGGCAACGTGCCGAGCCCCCGCAAGATGCCGGCGGGCTGCCGGTTTGCCCCCCGCTGCGACCGGGTGATGGAGATCTGCCGCGAAGCGGAGCCGGAATTGTTCACCGTCGAACCGGGCCACCTGAGCCGGTGCTGGCTTCACGTCCGCGGGGAGGAGGTGACCGGCGGTGGAGGCTCCCAAGACCCTGCTCACCGTCCGTAATCTGAAAAAATATTTTCCGATCCGAAGCGGCGTGTTCATGCGGACCACCGGATACGTCCGGGCGGTGGACGATGTTTCCTTCTCCGTCCGGGAGGGGGAGACCCTCGGCCTGGTGGGGGAAAGCGGTTGCGGGAAATCGACGACCGGCCGGATGGTGCTCCGCCTGATCGAGCCGACGGAGGGCGAGGTGGAGTTTGACGGCGTCTCCCTGACGAAGCTGTCTTCCGAGGAGATGCGGAAGCTCCGGCGGGACATGCAGATGGTGTTCCAGGATCCCTTCGCCTCCCTCAACCCGCGGATGACCGTGGGCGACATTTTGGAGGAACCGCTGATCGTCCACGGCATCGGGACGCCCAAGGAGAGGAAGGAGCAGGTGCGCGAACTGCTCCGCCTGGTCGGTCTGGACGCGGAGCACGCAGAGCGGTACCCGCACCAGTTCAGCGGCGGCCAGCGGCAGCGGATCGGCATCGCCCGGGCGGTGGCCCTGAGGCCCCGGCTGATCGTGGCCGACGAGCCCGTTTCCGCCCTGGACGTTTCCATCCAGTCCCAGGTGCTCAACCTGCTGGAGGATCTGCAGGAGCAATTCGGACTCACCTATCTGTTCATCGCCCACGATCTGAGCGTCGTCCGCCACATCAGCGACCGGGTCGGGGTGATGTACCTGGGGCGGTTGGTGGAGCTGGCCGACCGGGATGAGCTGTATGAGCATCCCCTTCACCCCTACACCCAGGCCCTCCTCTCCGCCGTGCCCGTACCGGATCCGGATGCGAAGCGGGAGCGGATCATCCTCCAGGGGGATGTGCCGAGTCCGGCCGACCCGCCCAGGGGATGCGCCTTCCATCCCCGCTGTCCCCACGTGATGGACATCTGCCGGGAGGCGCGTCCGGAGTTCCGCGACCGGGGAAGCGGCCATTTTGTGGCCTGCCATCTGGTCGACAAGTGAGCGGGAACTCCGCTCCGACGGGAAGGAGGTGTCCGCCTGGAGGAGGAGATGGAGGACATAGAAAAACGAAAAAAAAAGGCACAGATTCAAGGGGGTTGACAATCAATGAAATTCCGGAAATCATGGCTTCTCGCCTTGTCGCTTCTGCTCGCCCTTTCCGCCGTGCTGGCGGGCTGCGGCTCGTCGGGGGACAGCGGCGGATCCCAGGGGGAAAAGACCCTGATTTACGGCCGCGGCGCCGATTCCAAGTCGCTGGATCCCATCCAGGTGACCGACGGGGAATCCCTGAAGGTGACCAAAAACATCTTCGACACGCTGGTGGATTATGCCGATGACAACACCGAGGTGGTTCCCGGCCTGGCGGAGCGGTGGGAGTCCTCCAAGGACGGGAAAACCTGGACCTTCTACCTGCGCAAGGGCGTGAAGTTCCACGACGGAACGGATTTCAACGCCGAAGCGGTCGTCTACAACTTCGAACGGTGGATGGATAAAAACCATCCCGAGCACAAGGGCGGCGAATTCCCCTATTACGGATACATGTTCGGCGGTTACAAGGGGGACAAGGGCCATGTGATCAAGAGCGTCACCGCCGTGGACGAGTACACGGTGAAATTTGAGCTCAACTATCCGCAGGCGCCGTTTTTGAACAACTTGGCCATGCCGCCCTTCGGGATCGCTTCGCCGACGGCGGTCAAAAAGGATCCGGAAGGGTTCGGCCAGAAGCCGGTGGGCACCGGTCCCTTCAAACTGGAAAGCTGGAAGAAGAACGACACCATCACCCTGGTCAAAAACGAGGACTACTGGCAGGAAGGACTGCCCAAGCTGGATAAGCTGATCTACCGCTCGATCCCGGACAATGCGGCCCGTTTCAGCGCCCTCCAGGCGGGGGACGTCGACATCATGGACGGGCTGAATCCCAGCGATGTGAAGCTGGTGAAGCAGAACCAGAACCTTCAGCTGTTTGAGCGTCCGGGGATGAACGTGGCTTATCTGGCCTTCAACACCGAGAAGAAGCCCTTCGACAATCCCAAGGTGCGGCAGGCCCTGAACCACGCGGTCAACAAAGAAGGGATCATCAAGAGCTTTTACGCCGACTTGGCCAAGCCCGCCAAAAACCCGATGCCCGATGTGCTTTGGGGATACAACGACAAAATCAAGGATTACGAGTTTGACCTGGACAAAGCCAAAAAACTTCTGAAGGAAGCGGGTTACCCCGACGGCTTCAAGGTCGATTTCTGGGCGCCGACGGATCCCCGTCCCTACATGCCCGACGGCAAGAAAATCGCCGAGTTCATCCAGGCGGATCTCGCCAAGATCGGGGTGAAGGCGGAGATCGTCTCCTACGACTGGCAAACCTATCTGGAACGCACCGGCAAGGGTGAACACTCCATGGCCCTGCTGGGTTGGATCGGGGACAACGGCGACCCGGACAACTTCCTGTACGTGCTTTTGGACAAGGACAATGCCAAGGGCCCGGATGCCGGAAACATCGCCTTCTACAAGAACGACAAATTGCACGACATCTTGATCAAGGCCCAGCAGGTTTCCGATCAGGCGGAACGGACGAAGCTCTACGAACAGGCACAGGAAATCATCAAAAAGGACGCACCCTGGGTTCCGTTGGTTCACGTGACCGAACCGATGGTTGCCTGGTCTCACGTCAAGGGATACGTCCCTCATCCCACGGGATCGGACAAGATGCTCAAGGTGGATATCGAGAAGTGATTTGAGATCCGGGGAAGCGTCTCATGGCGAGATGCTTCCCCCTTTTTTCCGGATGCCGCAGGAAAGGTGGGTGAAAGGACGTTGCTCGCATATACCCTTCGCCGGCTGTTGATGCTGATTCCCGTCCTCATCGGCATGTCCATCATCACGTTTTCCATCGTTCACGCGATTCCCGGGGATCCGGCGCGGGCGATTCTCGGGGACAAGGCGTCGCCGGAGCAAGTGGCGCAGATCCGGGAAAGCCTCGGTCTGGACCGCCCCTGGTACATTCAGTACTTTTACTATCTCGGGGATCTGCTCCGGGGGGATTTGGGAACCTCCTTCATCACCCGGGCCCCCATCGCCGAGGAAATCGTCCCCTTTTTGGCCGCCACGATGGAGCTGACCGCGGTCAGCATGCTGATCGCCGTCTTTTTCGGCGTCAACCTGGGGATTATCTCGGCTTGGCGACAGAACTCCTGGTTTGATTACACGGCCATGCTGATCGCCCTGATCGGCATTTCCATGCCCGTCTTCTGGCTGGGCCTGATGGAACAGTGGGTCTTCGCCCAACAGCTGGGGTGGCTGCCCTCCACCGGCCGGTTGGATCCGCGCTTGTCGCTGGAGCCCATCACCCAGTTTTACGTGCTGGATGCGCTGCTTCAGGGAAACTGGCAAGCCCTCGGGGACGTGATCAGCCATCTGGTCCTGCCCGCGGCGGCCCTGGCCACCATCCCGATGGCCATCATCGCCCGGATCACCCGTTCCAGCATGCTGGAGGTGATGCGGTCGGATTACATCCGGACCGCCCGGGCCAAGGGGGCGAGCGAATTTTGGGTGGTTTACAAGCATGCCCTGAAGAACGCGCTGATTCCGGTGATTACGGTCATCGGTTTGCAGTCGGGGATGCTGTTGGGCGGAGCGGTGCTGACGGAGACCATCTTCGGGTGGCCGGGGGTGGGCCGTTACCTGTATGACGCCATCAACTCCCGGGATTACCCCGTCATCCAGTCGGGGATTCTGGTGGTCGCCACCATCTTCGTCCTGATCAACCTGATCGTCGATCTCCTGTACGCCTATCTGAATCCGCGGATCCAGTACGGAAAGGAGTGAACCCCATGGCCATGAACCAACCGATGCCCCAGCCTTCCGAGCCCCTGATGAAGCAGGATGCAGTCCTGGAGGAATCGAGGCTCCGGGATGTGCTCCGATCCCTTCTCCGTCACCGGTCCGCGGTGATCGGCGGTGCGATCGTCCTCTTTTTTCTGCTGGTCGCCCTGCTCGCCGATTTTATCGCCCCATACGACTACGCGGAGCGGAGCGAGGATCTGCTCCAGCCCCCCTCCGCCGAGCACTGGTTCGGCACCGATGAGATGGGGCGCGACATTTTCAGCCGCGTCTTGTACGGCTCCCGGATCTCCCTCCGGGTCGGCTTTTTCGCCATCGCCGGGTCGATCGTCATCGGCTCCTTCCTCGGCCTGATCGCCGGGTTCTACGGAGGGTGGAGGGATGTGGTCATCTCCCGTCTCTTCGACATCCTGCTGGCCTTTCCCAGCATTCTCTTGGCCATCGCCATCGTCGCCATGCTGGGTCCGGGGCTCAACAACGCCCTGCTCGCCATCGCCATTATCAACATTCCCACCTTCGGGAGGCTGATGCGGTCCCAGGTCCTCAGCGTGAAGCAGGAGGATTTCGTCCTGGCGGCCCGGGCGATGGGGATGACCAACCGGCGCATCCTCTTCCGCCACATTCTGCCCAACTCCTGGACGCCGATCATGGTCCAGGGAACCCTCGGTTTCGCCACGGCGGTGATCGAAGCGGCGGCCCTCGGTTTCCTGGGGCTGGGTGCCCAGCCGCCCCAGCCGGAATGGGGAACGATGCTGGCCGACGCCCGGGGATTCATCCAACTGGCTCCCTGGACGATGGTTTTTCCCGGGCTGGCCATCATGCTGACCGTCCTCGGCTTCAACCTGCTGGGTGACGGGCTGCGCGACGTGCTGGACCCGAGGATGAAACGCTGACCGGTCGAGGTTTTCCCGTCGGCAGGCCGATCGGAGCGGGGAAAGACGCATTTTCCTCCCCTTGCGGCGGGCGGCGGAAAGGACAAAAGCCCGGGTTTCAAGGGAAAGCCCGGGCTTTTTCTCTGATTTGCCTTTCCAGCAATGCTCGTTTTTTCGCCAGCCGCCGATCGATCGCCCGCACCAGAAGAAAGGCGGCAAGGCAGAGAAGGATGCCGGCGATGCTGCTCAGAAACATGAAACGAGCCGATTCCCCCGGATCCATGGGAACGAAAGCCGATACCCCGGCGAGTAAATGGTTGAGGAGCCACAAGCCCCACCAACCTTTGAGCAAAGGGGAACCCGTCCGGCCCTTTCCTTCCTCGGGCCGGGAAGGATCTGCGTCGGGGTCGATTTCCTTCCACATTTCCTTCATCACTTGGTAAGGTCGAAACAAATTCATGATCGGTACGAAATACCAGCTGACAGCCCAGCCGGGAGAGAAGCGGAGGTTCCGGTCGGAAAGGGCGCTCAAATGACGGTAAGACCGATAAGTCCACAGGAGAAAGAAGATGGCGGTAATGAAAAAGGAACCCAACTGGGCCAGAATCACAAACCTTTCAAAATCCCGGGCGGAATGGGGGAGATGCCAGTAGAGTTCGGGCATCGCGGAGTACTGGCGATAGGCCCACAGATGGACGTAAAGGCCCGCAAACAACAGGAGGACATGGATGACGAGCAAAATGTTGACGGCTTGGGCCAGCCTCCGGGTGTTTTTGTAGAGGTCCACTTTTTCCATCCTTTCCGAGACAATGATGGAGCCCAAACGACTGTGGCCCGGTTCCATATTAGAATCGGGCCACAGGCTACCAATCGATCAGGAGGGAGGCGATTTTCCGTCTCGGCTCCACGCGGTGGCGAGTCGCCCGACGAAAAATCGCCTCCTGACTCCCGGGTTTTGAGTTTGTCAGCCGTTTTCAGGTCCGGTTCCATAGTAGGGCCTTGGCGCCTTTCACCCGAAATACTCTTTCCACCGCCGGTCCACCAGGGCCTTCACCTCGGGATCGGGTTCCAGCTCCTCCGGATACCCCGGCTTCATCCGGGCGTCGACCAGGATGGGCAACCGGTAGCGCAGGTGGTGGCGGACCGGTTCGCTCCGGGCGTAAATGTCGTGAGCGGGATCGAAGCGGGTGAAAACCGTCCACAAGAAGGGCGTCTGTCCCGCCGCCGCCCCGATGTCGTCCACCAGAAAGACGAAGGGCCACTCGGCGAGGTCCTCCCCGTGCCGCTGGACGAGCCGGGCGGGCAGCTCCGGATCCTTCTCGAAGGATTCCCCTTCCAGGACCAGCGCCCCGCGGCAATAGGGGGCGATTTTCCGGATGCCGGGAAGTTCGGGCCCCCGGTAAGTCTCCGGAAGCCGGCGGACCGGATCTCCGGTGCCGATCAGAACCGCCTTGCTCCCGTGATTGAAGCGGCGGCCGGTGTAATCCAGGGTGTCCATCGATGTGTTGGCGAAGACAAACAGGTCCGTCTCCGGATGGAAACGCTCCAATACCAGTTCGAACAATCCTTTGAAATCGCTCAGATCGGCGGGCCGGTCCGTCAGGATCAGGAACTTGGTCAGGGTGAGCTGACCTTCCCCGAGGATGCGGAAGGCGTTGGCCAGGGCTTCCCGGCTGTAGCTCTCCCGGACCACCGCCGCGGCGAGGGGGTGGAAGCCGGTTTCCGCATAGGTCCACAGGTCCTTCACCCCCGGCATGGCCATCGGAAAGGCGGGGGAGAGGAGGCGCTGCAAAAACTCTCCCAAATAGTAATCCTCCTGTTTCGGCTTGCCGACGACGGTGGCCGGATAGATGGCGTCTTTCCGGTGATGGACCTGCTTGACGTGGAAGACCGGGAAATCGTGGGCCAGGGAGTAATAGCCGTAATGGTCGCCGAAGGGACCCTCCTTCCGCCGCTCATGGGGAGGCACTTCGCCGGACAGGACGAATTCGGCCTCGGCGACGATGGGGTATCCCCCGCCCTCCGGCCGGACGACGGGCAGCTTTTTCCCCAGGATGAGAGAGGCGAGCAAAAGCTCGGGCAGAAACTCGGGCACCGGTGCGATGGCCGCGGCGATCAGCGCCGGCGGCCCCCCCAAAAACACCCGCACCGGCAGGGGGCGGCCCCTCTTTTCCGCCTCGTGGTAATGGAAACCGCCCCCCTTGTGGATCTGCCAGTGCATCCCCGTGGTTTGGTCGTCAAAGATTTGCATCCGGTACATTCCCAGGTTGTGCCGCCCCGTCTCGGGATGCTCCGTGTAGACGAGGGGCAGGGTGATGAAGGGGCCCCCGTCCTTCTGCCAGGAGGTGATGACGGGCAGCCGGGACAAGCGGGGCGGGGATTGGACGCACTCCAGCACGGGCGCCCGGCCGGGAGGGACGGCTTTGGTGCCGATCCGGAGCAGTTCCGCGATCCAGCCGCGTTCCTTCCAGAGGAGGCCCGGTCTGGGCGGCAGCAGTTCATGGATCAGATCGACGGTTTTTTTCATCAGTTGTTCCGGGCGCGGTCCGAAGGCCAAATCCACCCGGCGGGCGGTGCCGAACAGATTGGTGACAACGGGAAAGTCGCTTCCCTTGACCCGGGTGAAGAGAAGGGCAGGGCCTTCCTCCGCAATCACCCGGCGGTGGATTTCCGCCAGTTCCAAATGGGGATCGACGGGCGCGTCGATTTCCACCAGGTCGTTTTCTGCGCGCAATTGATCGAGAAAGGATCGCAAATGGGGGTGCATGGTGTATCTCTCCTGCTCGTCGGATTGATTCGCCTTCCATTATAGCGGTTTTTCCCCCGGCTGTCCGAGTCGGTGGAATATCCGTCACAGAAGAAGGTGTTTTCAGCAGGTGTCGTGAGTGAGCCTGATATTCCATTCCTTACACTTTATTGATAACGTCATGGATGACGCCGTTTTTTCATGGACTACCTGAAAGGTCCCGGGGTTTGATTCAACAGGATCGCTTCCTGTTCAAAGGGAGAATCTAAGGGCTCAACGAGGAGGAGCCGGCGTTTACGACGCCTTGTCCGCCAAGCAATTGGTCAAAAGGATTTTCGGCGGTTACGTGCTGAGCAAATCGCCGATGGATTAAATGGAATGTTGCGATCGACCGGCGAAATTGAGGGTCTTTAAGCGGAACTGATGTACAAGACGAGTCTAAAGGGGGCTGAGTTTCGGGGAAAAGATCATCAGGATTTCACGAGATCCGAAAAAGTGGAGCTTATTATCCAACCGAAATGATCCGGGAGGTTTCGTTCTCACTAGAAAAAGAAAAATGGAGGGGTTGACATGAATCGCACGGCGGAATTTATCCTCGGATTGCTTGGTGGGATCGTGGGATTGTTTTTTTCGATTGGTTTGACTATCTTAGGCGGATTGCTTACTGATTTTGAGATGATAATGATGGTTATTGGACTGCTTAGTGTGGTCTTCTCGGTACTCGGGATTGTGGGATCGATCATTGTAAAGTCTAAACCAAAAAAGGGCGGTATCCTGATGCTGATATCGGCTGTAGGAGGTAGCGTCTGTCTTATCCAGTTGTTTGCAATGTCCTGGCTGTTCCTGCTGATTGCGGGATTGATGGGAATTTTCCGCAAAGGAAAGACGGAAAAGGCGATCCCGCGTTAAGAATTGAAGTGTGTCGATTCCGATTTGAAACGGGCGGCGAAACCGGCCGCCTTTAAAAATTTTCTCGGCAAGCTTTCCGAACCGTGAAAGCAAATTTAAAGCATTGGAACAGGCAAGGGGCCTGATATCGGTCGAAGAGCAGGAGACGGACTTGCTCAGAAGTTCCTGGCGAACCGGATTTTTGTCTTCCTTCAAGCTGAAAGGGTTTCAGAGGTGAGGGAGGCCTGAATTGAGAAATATCCGGAAAGGAGTTCAAGGGGATGGACTCGGAGCCTCCTGAAGAAATCAAAGAAATGCGCTTGACCGGTTGGTGGCGGAGGCGATCTTCGGCGTCCAAGTCAGGACAGAAGCAGCGATGTTTTTTTAAATATACTCGGGTGATTGGGAAGGATGCCGAGGAACCAGGGTATTCGACTTGTGGCAATGATAATTTTTGCATCGTGGATAAGGGACAAATTAAAGGGGTATTCCCGCCATATTGAATATGCGATGGAGTCTGCGGAGAAGACGGGACTATTCCAAAAGTATGTGTTGCGGAAAAAGGACGGCGATAAGTGGTGCATCGGAGTCTTTGACGAAAACGGCCGCTTAATGGAGCTGGTCACCAGTGATTCTCCTGCGGGAGCCATCGTCGAAGCGGCGTTGATTTACAACCGCATGCCGAAAGAAGAGAAAACGGCGGGGAAAAAGGGGAGGAAAGTCCGCAAGCGCAGGATCTACAGGCCGAAGCGGATTCTCCGAATCTTCGCCTATAGCGGTTTTTCTCCCGGCTGTCCGGCAAGCGGATGGCACTCGGCAGGGGAGGGGAGATGTGGTACATTTTTTCCAGGAGGTGCTTTGGATGAGCGTGATTCTTTATTCCAAGCCCCATTGCCTGGAGTGCAACGTGCTGAAACGCTTTTTGAGGGACTATCAAATTTCCTACGAGGAGCGGAACTGCACGGCCCACCCGGAATACTTGGACGAGGTGAAGCGGATGGGATTCCTCGGCGTCCCCGTCACCGTCGTGAACGGAACGCCCGTCCGGGGACTTCAACCGGACAGGATTCTGGAACTGCTGGGACAAAAGGGTGAGTCCTGAACCCGACGGAATCCCGGAGGGGGATGACTGGGGATGCGCACCGGCTCCCCTCCGTCGATTTTCCCCGGAGGGGTGAAAGAACGCATGTATGAATAGCCGTTGTCGGATGGATGTGGCGGAGTCTGACCCGGAGGGAACCGTAATGTTATGGCCGAAGCGATGGGGCGCCTGGTTTATAACTCATTTTTGCAATTGAAGCGGGCGGACGGAAATCCGCAAGCACCTCCCCTATGACATCGAGAAGAAGCCTTTTACCACGATCGACTCGTATACGCTTCCCTGGAGGAAGCCGCCGGGGAAATCCGGAAAAACCGCTTAACCCATCCCTCGCTCCGGGCGATCCGGTTTCAGGTGGAGATGACAAACAAAGGGGGATTACCTGCGTCTTCGTTGAATAAAAACCCGGGAGCGTCCGGCTTCTTCGGATCGTTTTTCTTGACTGCTTCAAATAGGCATATTTTGTATTATAGAATTCGGTTGAATTTTTCCGTTATTCCCGTTACACTTAGCCTGTGCGAATCCCTTGAGGAATCGCAAGTACAGCCAAATTTCCTCCGGATGGGGGTGAACGGAAGATCCATTAAAATCCAATTTTAACCTACAACACTTTTTCTATAAACAATGCAGGAATTTCGGCGGAGTTTGACGAATAGACGAAAATTAGAGAAAACATTAAATTTGCTCGAAAGGAGTGATGATGCTTCACCTCGGAGTATGGTGGCCTTGGCCGGTGAATAAGGTATTACAGGAGTGGATTCATCTCTTTTGTCAAGGGGGGAAACAGGATGAAGCGCGAACAATGGGGAACCAAGTACGGTTTTATTCTCGCCGCAATGGGATCTGCCATCGGACTCGGGAACCTCGTCCGGTATCCGTCCGTGGTTTATGAAAACGGAGCCGGCGCCTTTCTGATCCCCTATTTTGTCGCACTGTTTACGGCCGGAATTCCGATCTTGTTTTTGGAATATTCTCTCGGACACAAATATCGGGGAGCAGGTCCCTGGGTTTACCAGAAGTTGTCGAAAAAGTGGGAATGGCTCGGCTGGTGGCAGTCGATCGTCGCCTTTGTCATCCTGTCCTATTACATGGTGATCCTTGGATGGGCCCTCAGCTACACCTATTACTCCTTCGGAGCCCAGTGGGGAGAGGATACGGAATCGTTTTTCTTCAACGATTATCTGGGCGTGACCGAGGGAGTCGGTGTACTGGGAGGAATTCAGTGGAAGGTGCTGATCCCCGTGGCCATTCTGTGGGCGTTGCTCTTCTGGGTGCTGCACCGCGGAGCCAAGCGGGGGATTGAATGGGCCAGCAAATTCATGATCCCCATCCTGGTCGCCATGATCGTCCTGATCACCATCCGGGGACTGACCCTGGAAGGGGCGGTCAAAGGGTTGGAAGCCTACTTCACGCCCGATTTCGCGGCCTTGTCCAAACCGGAAGTATGGATTAACGCCTACGGCCAGGTATTCTTCACCCTGAGCGTCGGCTTCTGTACCATGATCACCTACGCCAGCTATCTGCCGAAGCGGAGCGATCTGGCCAACAGCGGTTTTATCGTGGCGCTGAGCAACTGCAGCTTCGAATTTTTCGCCGCCATCGGTATCTTCAGCGCCCTCGGCTTCCTGGCCACCCAGCAAGGGGTGGAAGTGGGTGAAGTGGTGGCGGGAACCCTCGGGATGTCCTTTGTCGTATTCCCGCAGATCATCAACCAATTCCCGGGCCTGAACTCCCTGTTCGGCGTCATGTTCTTCGTTTCGCTGTTGTTCGCCGGATTCACTTCCGCCGTCTCCCTGGCGGAGCCGGGCATCGCGGCGATTCGGGAGAAGTTTGGCCTGTCCCGGAAGGCCGCCGTCAACTGGCTGTGCGGAGCCAGCGCCCTCTTGAGCCTCCTCTATGTATTCAAAGGCGGTCTATACTTCCTGGACATCGTCGACTATTTCATCAACAACTACGGAATCGTCGTCAGCGCCATCCTGATGGTGGTGTTGGCCGGTTGGGTCTCCAAGCAGGTGGACAGCCTGCAGAATCACATCAACGACGTCTCCATCGTGCGGATCGGCGCGTGGTGGCCGATTGTCATCCGGTTTATCACGCCCCTTTCCCTGGCGGCCATGGTTTTGTGGAATATCTACAAGGAGTGGATGATGACCTACGGCGGTTATCCCCAATGGTCCGTCAACGTTTTCGGATGGGGGCTGCTGGCGGTGGTCATCATCGCCGGTGCTTTAATCCAGCAACGCAGGTGGGCGACGGAGCCTTCCCCGCATAGGGAGGAGGTATCTTCATGAACGGTGCCGCGTGGGTGATGTTCCTGTTTGGAGCGATCGTGCTGTGGGGAGGACTTGCCTACTCCCTCATGCTGTCCTTCAAGGCGCAGAACGGGAAGGATGAATCGGAGGAAAGCAAGTCCGAATCATGACAAGTCCGAATCATGATCTGAAAAGTTTGCCCGAAAATCGATCCGGCCCGCAAAGGGCCGGATCGATTTTTACGACCTGGCTTCGGTAAAGGGCGGGCCGCGATGAAGGCCGCCTCAGGTGCCGGGTTTTTGGGTCTTGAAGCGGTGTCGGCTCCGACGCTGGATGAGGTCGGAGCGCTTTTTGTTTCACCGGGGAACGGCCTGGGTGGGAACCGGCAACCACCCGGGGCGGGCCTTTTGTTTTTGTTTCTGCTGTTCCTTGAGCCTTTTGCGGGTTTCCCGTTCCCAGGCGCGCAGTCTGGGATACGGATCGACGGAATAGGTGGTGCTTCCGTTGAAGGTGTACAGCCCGAAATGGAGGTGCGGCGGAAACTTGCCGGCGGTTCCGGGGGGACCGTAGCCCGAGGAACCCACATACCCGATGACGGTTCCCGGTTTCACCACGTCCCCTTGTTTGATCTCCTTGTTGAAGCCGTTCAGGTGACCGTAATAATGATAGTTGTTGTGAAGATCCCGAATGCCGATCCGCCATCCCCCGTAGCGGTTCCAGCCCATCAATTCCACATAGCCGTAGCAGGTGGAGAGGACCGGAGTGCCGTAATCCGCAAAGATGTCGGTTCCTTCGTGGATGCGCAGCCCTCCCCAGCCCCTGCGGTCCCCCCAGGTGCTGCGGTAGGTGTAATTGTAGTGCAGCGGGATCGGGAAGTGGTGTTCCTCCAGGTCCAGTTTGCCCATGGTCTCATAGATGCGGGCCATGTGGGTGATGATGTCCACCGCCACCGGATGCCGGTAATATTTCCACAGACCGATGCGGATGTCGTCCCGGGTGCGGCCGAATCCGGCGAGATACCGGGCGAAGGAATAAAGGGCGTCCAAATCGTTCTCCGGATCGGCCTTTCCGTCTCCGTCGGCGTCCCGTCCCATTCCCCCAAAAAACTGGATCGATGCGGGAACCTTGTCTTCCGGGTCGGGATTGAAGGGCCCCGACCAGCGGCGGGGAGGAATGTGGATGGCGATCAGGCCCTTTTCCTCGGGCAGATCTTTGTTGAGCCGCCTCAGGTTTCGTTCGTATTGGTCCACCGCCGCCAGATAGGGCCATGGAACGCCCGTGATGGCTTCCATCCCCTGATAAAGGAGGAGCCGTTCCCTTTCGGGGTTGGACGGGGCGGCCTCTGCGGGGATGCGGAAGGCGACAAGGACGAGGCAAAGCGTGATCCAGGATGTGAGTATTTTCTTCCCCATCAGTTCCTCACCACGATTTCCGTCTTATTCCTAGGTTGGTCCGCTGCCCCTCTTTTCATATCGGTATTTTGTGGCACCCTTTTTGCGATCGGGAAGGAAAGCTTAGCCTCCGCGGATTTGTGGTATTATAGACAGAGAGTTCTGCTGAAAAGGTCCTTAAAAAATGAAGGGCAAACCTGCTGGGAGGAACCATCATGAAATACGAACGGAAACCCGAGTGGCTCAAGGTCCGGTTGACCACCAATGAAAATTTTCATGAGATCAAACGGATGATGCGCAGCAAAACATTGCACACCGTCTGCGAAGAAGCCCGTTGCCCCAACATTTATGAATGCTGGGGGATGAACCGGACGGCCACTTTCATGATTTTGGGGGATATCTGCACCCGGGCTTGCCGGTTTTGCGCCGTCAAAACGGGCCTGCCGACGGAATTGGACTGGCAGGAACCGGAACGGGTGGCGGAAACGGTGGAAAAGATGGGGCTGAAGCATGCGGTGGTGACATCGGTGGCCCGGGATGATCTGAAGGACGGCGGGGCCGCCATCTTCGCCGCGACGATCCGGGCGATCCGGAAGCGCAATCCGCTGACCAGCGTGGAAGTGTTGATTCCCGATTTTCAGGGCAATTGGGATGCCCTGAAAACGGTGATGGATGAACGGCCGGACATTTTGAATCACAATGTGGAAACCGTTCGGCGGCTGTCCGACCGGGTGCGCGCCAAGGCCAAGTATGATCGGTCCCTGGAGCTTCTCCGGCGGGCCAAGGAGATGCAGCCGGACATTCCGACCAAATCGAGCATCATGGTGGGCGTCGGCGAAACGTGGGACGAGATTTTGGAGACGATGGACGACCTGCGGGCAAACCGGGTGGATATCTTGACGATCGGTCAATACCTGCAGCCGACAAAGAAACATTTGTCCATCGAGCGGTACTACACCCCCGAAGAATTTGCCCTTCTCAAGGAGGAGGGGCTGAAGCGGGGCTTTTCCCATGTGGAGTCGGGTCCCTTGGTGCGCAGTTCGTATCACGCCCATGAGCAGGTGAAGTCGGCACAGCAGGCCCTTTCACATTGAGGCATACAGGCGAAATCCCCCGCCGGACGGCGGGGGATTTCCGTCTTTTCTCCGCTTTAATCAAGCGCCGCCGGTTGGCCGGGTCGCCGGATAATGCCGGGCGTTCCCACGCCGGGCAGGGTCGTGTCTCCCAGGTCGCGGAGCAGCCGCTGCAAATCACCGCGGGCACGGCCCGTTCCCACTTCGTTCATCCGGCGGAGCAGGGAACTGTCATTGACGATGCGCACCCGGTAGTATCGCGGGGTGACGCTGAGGGCGGTCTGCCGGATCCGCCGAAGGGTCCGGGAGTCCAGCGCTTTCCCTTGAACGTCGTTAAGTCCGATAAAGACGTGATCATCGGTGACCAGTACGGTGGCGTCCCGGATGCCCCGCTGGTTGGTCACCAGGTAAGCGATTTGCCGGGCGAGGACGTTTCGGTCCACGTAGATGTTGGGCGCCCGATTGCCGTTTCGGTTGTTGTCCCTCCGGTAACGGATGTAGCCGACCGGGTTTTGCGTGTCCATCCGGATTCCGCGGGGCGCTTCCCTGTTCACGTAATCGTAGACGCCGGGGGTCCCGCCGGTTCGGTCCCGGAACAGGGTTTGGTCGGTGTCCGTCTCAGGCCGTTGGCCCGCGGGAGCGCAGGCGGCCGCCAGAGAAATGAAAAAACAGGAAACCAGAGCCAAGACCCGTTGCTTCATCACCTTTGCCCACCTCCTAGCCATAGCGTGCCCCGGCGGGAAAGGCGTATGCGGGGGCGGAGGTGGAAAGGATCGGCGGATTGGGCCAAAAAGGCCCAAGTTTGAGGAGTTCGATCCTTTCTGACGATTGTATTTTATTGCCTGGATATTGTACCATGGATGATAGAAAAAGGCAGAAACATCGGGGTTGGATAGCATGAATATCATCCATATTCAGGGAAAAACATACGAACTGTTGACCAATTACAATGATGCCTGGAATGCTGAGGCCTTTCGGAAGCGGTACAGCGACATCCTCAAAAAGTATGACTACATCGTGGGGGATTGGGGATACGGACAACTTCGTCTGAAGGGTTTTTTTTCCGACGATCACCCCAAGGCCACCCGGGATAACAAGATAAGTTATCTGCAGGAGTATCTGGATGAGTATTGCAATTTCGGCTGCGCCTATTTCGTCCTGAGGCAAGTGCCTTCCAGGAAGGAGGGAGGAAGCCGGAGAAAACACCGAAAGGGCGGCGTCTGAAACCGCCCCAAATGGATAAAACCCACATGGCGTGGGTTTTTTTCGTGCTAATACCGGCTTTCCTCCTCCGGAAGCTCTTCATCCTTCCGGGGATCGTCATGGGTGGGATGGCTGCCGGGTTCCTGCCGGGGGATTCCCTCGTGAAATTCGCGGTTTTCGTAGGTGAATCGCGGCGCGGCGTGCTGGGAGGCGAGCCACGGGGATTCCTTGCCGAGAACATCCTCGTCGTGAGCCGCTCCGTAGGGCCCTTCGGGAAACTCTTCGGGAATCACTTCGTTTCGCAGCGACTCCACGGTGGACAGGTCCGTGTAGGGGGTGTTTTGCTTGGGTTTCATTTCGATCACCTCGCCGTTAACATAACCGGCGAGGGGCCGTTTCATTCCCCTTCAAACCACGCTCAGAAGGAACTTTTTCAGCCGCTTTGCTTCTTCCGGCCCGATGCCGTAAACCTGTTCCAAATACCCCGGCTCTTCCAAATCGTCCTGTCCGATGATGGCATAACGGTTGGACTGAAGGTCGAGCACCAGGGTTTTTCCGAAAAACCGTTCCGTGGTGATGAGGGCCAGGTCGAATCGCGTGTTGTCGTCGACAAAGCTCACATAACGGGTCTGGGTGTCCTCCACCTCGTCATACAGGTACATCGGTTCCGACATGGGGATTCTCCTTTTCCGCATTTTCTGTTCCGATTTCCATTATACACGATGGAGGGAGGTTTCCCGTTTCCGCCCATTCCTTAAAATATTCCGAAAAACCGAGCCGCTCTCGGTTTCCGTTCCTTTCGGGGGACAAATTTGCTTTCCGTGGCCGCCGCCAGACGCTGGGAGAAGGAAACGTTGCGCAGTTCGGCTTTCAACTGCTCATGCATTTTGCGAATCTCGTCGAACATGGACTGCACTTCCTTGGCCGGTGCGTAAAGGGCGTTTTTTTGGGTGGCCATCTTGTTTTCCAGTTTTTCCAGGGCGCCGTACAGGTTAAAAACCTGGTCTTCCATCCGCTGCATCCGGCCCGACAATTCCTCCAGCGTGTCGTTGATGTAGTTTACCGTGTCCATAATGTACCTGTACGCCTTTTCGGCGCTCATGAAGGGAGCCACCTTGGTGTTCGGATCGATGTTTTCCAGAAATTCCGGGGTCTCCGTCGGCGTTTGTTCCAGTTTTCCCTCCTGGATCAGTTCCTGGCGGACCTGGCGCATCGATTTGTTCGGCTTCTGCAGGCGGTTTTGGATGTCGGCCAGCCGGCGGAATCCCTCCTCGGTGAAAATGTAATGGCCGCGGTCGTTCACTTCGGGATGGATGTAATCTTCAAACACATCAATCCATTTGCGGATGGTCCGGGCGTGAACCCGCAGCCGTTCCGCGGCCTCCCGGGTGGTGATGTGCTTTTTTTCCATACCGTTACCCTCCCCGATGGCATGCTTCATCATTACCAATTCGAGGATAAATTGATGAATCCTTCCTGGGCGACAAAGGATGTCATCAAAGAACAAACAAATCGAGACTTTGACAAGCTTTCCGTCTTGGCGGAAAATTTGGGTCTTGCGCAATCGGCGGAAATCGGGTACTTAATGGCTTATTGGCACAATCATCGGAGGAGGGGACGAATTGCTGTCGGCCTTTATTCATGGTCTGGTGTTGGCGCTGGGGCTCATTTTGCCCTTGGGCGTGCAAAATGTGTTCATCTTCAACCAGGGGGCGGTACAGCCCCGTTTGGCGCGTGCCCTGCCGGCCGTGTTGACGGCCGCGTGTTGCGATGCCCTGCTTATTCTGCTTGCGGTGACCGGCATATCCGTGGCGGTGCTTGCGGTGAGCTGGCTTCGCTACGCCCTGCTGGGAGTCGGCGTCTGCTTTCTCTCCTGTACATGGGTTTTATCACCTGGCGGAGCCGGGGGGATGCTCCGGGGGAGTTGCGGGAGACGGCGGCGATTTCCCCGAGGGAACAAGTGATGTTCGCCGGTTCCGTTTCCCTGCTCAACCCGCATGCCATCATGGACACGGTGGGGGTGATCGGAGCCAGTTCGCTGCAATACGCGGGCGCCGAAAAAATGGGATTCACCGTCGCCTGCATCCTGGTCTCCTTTGTTTGGTTTGTCTTTTTGGCCGTCGCCGGGCGGGTGCTGAAAGAAATGAAACCGGGATTCATCCCGGTGTTGAACAAGTTGTCGGCCTTCTTTATCTGGGCGAGTGCGGTTTACATGACGGTGCTGCTGCTTGAATGACGCTTTGTTTTTGCCTTCTGAAGGGGACCGGAGGGCGCCGTGCGGCATTCCCTCCGGTCGGGGTCCCGCTCAGGAATAGGGGAACTGGGTCTGGTAATTGGCGAATTGTTGGGCGGTCTGGTAGACGTCCTGTGCCTGGGCTTGATCGATTTTATACCATCCTTTTCGGTGCATCAGATTGAAAAGATCCCGTTGACATTGATGCAGTTCGTTCAAAAGGTTCATCTGGGTGCGGTAGAGCTGTTCGGTGCTCGCCTCGTTGACGGCGATGTTGTAGGCCGTGGTCAGATATTTTTCCGTCGCCATCACATCATTGATCCGGTCCCGGTCGTTCATCTCCGGCCCCTTGACCCGGGGAAGGCCGGTTTGCTGCCCTCCTGACGGTGTTCCCTGCGGATGGTAGGGCGAGGAGGGATGTTGGGACTGCCATTGCATGATCGGGATCCTCCTTTTGTGGAATTTCTTTGGCGCAAGGCCTGGTGAAAAAAGCGGCTTACGGCTGCATGCCTTCCCAGTTTGTGGAGGGGGAGGTCGCGTGGGTTCCCGTGGAGGACTGCATCTGCATGGTCGGCTGACCGGACGGGCTTAGCTGGTTCAGCAGGATCTGGTAATGTTGCTGATGAATCTTTCCGATCCGGTCGAGCAGCTGGCGAATTTCGGGATCCTGGCATTCCTGGGCGTAGTGATGGCATTTTTTCATGGCCAACAGTTCCCAGGAGAGTTCATCCTTCAGATAGTGAAGATCCTTGGTGGACAGTTGCAAAGGGCTCACTCCTTTCCGTGATTCACCATCCTTTCTCATTGTTTGAAGATCTTGGCGATCCTATTCGCGCCCTCGATACGAAGAAAAACCGGAGGGGCTGTCCCGTCCGGTTTTTCTGTCCGTTTTATTTTTCATCCGGAGGCGGCGCCGCGGAAGCCCGGCGGCGGCGGTACCGTCTCCACAGGGGGATGCCGATCGCCGCCAGGATCAGGAGCGGGGGAAGGGCGGCGGCCAGGAGAATCAGCGCTTTTCTGAAGGTGTTCAGGAGCCAGGCGGTGGAATCGACAAAGGCCTGGAGGATCTGCTGCCAGAGACCCGCGCTCGGATTTTCCAGGACGATCGGCTGTTCCAGGTTGACGGTGACGGTGGCATAGTCGATCCGGTCGTCCAGATAGCGCATGCGTCCCTTGATCCGTTCGATCTCCTCCTGCACCTGGGACAAATGGTTGGTGATGTTTAGGAGATCTTCCGGTTTTTTCTCCTGTTTCATCAGTTCCATCAACCGTTTTTCCACGGCCTGTTTGGCCCGGAGGCGGGATTTCAGGTCCACGTATTCCTCGGTGACATCGGTTCCCTGGATCTGTTTTGAAGTGATTTCCACCGACTGTTTTTCCAGGGCGGAGAGAAAATCCTGAAATCGCTGTTGGGGAATGCGGAAAACGATCGTCCCCCGGAGGGTTTTGCCGTCCCTGGATTCGGTTTCATTGATGATGTAGCCGCCCAGTTTCCGGGCTTCCTTTTCCATCTGTTCCCGGGCCTGTTCATAGCGGGAGACGCGCATGTCCACATCGGCCCGGTAGATCACCTTTTGCTCCGGCGGCACCTTCTCATCCGCCGGGGCGTGCGGTTGCCCGGCCTTTTTCAGGGCCTGTTCCGTCGATGAGGAGGCGGAAGGCGCCTGGGGATCGATCGCTTCCTGTTTGACAACCAGCGGTTCCAACAGTCTCCTTTGCACGGTGCGATTTTCGGGCTGCGGGGATGTCCGTTCCGTTGAACATCCCGCCAGCAGGATGACTGCCAACAGTGAGAATCCGATCCTGCGCCACATCTTCACGTCCTGCTCCTCCCTTCGTGTCTGCCTTTCAGACGAAGAAGGGGACGAAAAGTTGCAGATCCGTCTTCGGTCTTTTGCGGAGACGAGGAGGAAGGGGCCCCGCATCCAGGCGGCGGGAATGCTTTGCAGTCGTCCCCCGTTCCGGGTGCCGATCCGCAAAGAAGGCTGCTTAAGCGCCCGGAACGATTCCCAAAACACCGGGTGAAATCCGGGAAAACCCTCTGCCGGCCCGTGGCGGAGGTCGCTGGGAGAGGCCGGGGCTGAAACGCCATTTGCGCTCGAGAAGGGGGGCGGGACGGCCCTCCGCGGCTGAAATCCGAAGGCCGATCAAGCCGGGCGGGTTGCAGGTCCGGTCCACAGCCCTTTTTCCTCCTATGTCCCGGCGCGCGGTGGCGGCGAACAAGGCGCGGAGGAAATTCCCTGTCCCTTTGACGCGTGTTCGATTCCCCTGCCGATGACCCGCCCGCGAAGGAAGCGGAAATCATATCCCGGAGATTTGCGTCCGATCAACTCCTGTCCATGTGGACGGGCCTGGGGGCTTTGCCTCGGCCTCCTCTTTCCAGGCGTTGCAAAGGATTTGCGCCTTTTTTGCGCGGACGGGCAGGTGCCGTCGGGGGAAGGGAAGGGCCGGAGAGCGGTGCACTGTTTTTTGCCGGCAAGGGATGCGCTAAAATGTTTGGTGACACGGACAGATGTGGGATGGAGGGAAGCATTGTGGTGTACGATGTGGATACGGACCGAATCGAGCGACAACTCCGGGTGCTCCGGGATTGCGTGGCCGTGCTGGAGGAGACGAAGCGCCGCCGCGGGGAGCAGGAAGGGGATCCGGTGCTCTTTTTTGCAGCGTCCCGGGCGCTCCACCTGGCCTCGGAATGCATCATCGATGTGGGCACGGCGATGATTGACGGCTTCATCATGCGGGATCCCGGGGGATATCTCGACATCGTGGACATTTTGGAGGATGAGCGGGTGATCCCGAAAGAGGGGGCCGATCGGATCCGGGACTTGGTGCGATTTCGGGACCGGCTGGTTCGAAGGTACGATGAATTGTCCCCCGGCGAGTTGGAAAAGTATTGGGAGCAGGCGGAGGTGCTTTTGTCCTTCGAGGGATGGGTTCGGGACTACTTGCGCCAAAATCTTTTTTAAGATATCCGTTTAATAAATTTACTTATAGCAGGAATTCGGGTAAAATAATAGAAAGGGCAGGTGAAGACGATGGAGGAAATCACCTCGACTCGCAAGCAGATTTTGTATTTGCTGAAAACGGAAGGTCCGATGACGGTCAGTGATCTGGCGGCCAAACTGGGCATCACCGAGATGGCGGTTCGTCGCCATCTGCAGACGCTGGAGCGAGACAATCTGATCCAGTCCCGCCTGCTCAGGCAAGCGATGGGCCGTCCCACGAACCAGTACGATCTGACCGATCAGGCGGAGGACCTTTTTCCGAAAAATTATCATACATTTGTGTTGGACATCCTTCGGGATCTGGAGAATGCGGAAGGCCCCTCGGCCATCAACGATCTGTTCCGGCGGCGGGAGAAGCGGATGACGGAAGAATACCGGGACCTTTTCGAGGGGAATTCGCTGGAGGAGCGCGTCCGGACCCTGGCTGAACTGCAGGATGAAAAAGGCTACATGGTCCGGTGGGAACCGCGGGGGGACGGGACGTTCGTGCTGACCGAATTCAACTGTCCCATCTCGGAAGTGGCCTGCTGTTACAATCAGGCTTGTTCCGCCGAAATCAACTGGTTTCGCAGCGTCCTGTCGGCCGACGTGGAGCGGATCGAGTGCAAGGCCGAAGGGGGAAGAAACTGCACCTACGTCATTCGACCGCGGGAAGCGGTGAAGAAGTAGTTTCGGCAAAAAAGGAAGGATTGTTCAAACCGTTTTCCATATTTTACAAAAATATGGGTTTTCATTGGATGAATTCGTCAGGATGATCTGAAGCGGGATCGAGCGGCACTTCCGGTGTCGTTCTTTTTTGTTCCGCATCGGATCCCTTCCGCATGGTCGGGCTTTCTACCGGCGGTGTGGTAAAATGGATTTGTGCGCTTGTCAACAACCGAGGGAGGAGACGCGCGTGTCGGAATGGTTTGAGGAAAGTTTCGGAGAAGACTATCTGCTGGTGTACCGCCATCGGACGATGGCCGATGCGGAAGATGAGGTGGATGCGATTGTCGAGTGGCTGGACTTGAGTCCGAAAGACCACATCCTGGATCTGTGCTGCGGAACGGGACGCCACTCCATCGCCCTCGCGCGGCGGGGATACCGCGTGACGGGGCTGGATCTGTCGGAAACCCTGCTGTCCCATGCGGTCGCGCTCTCGAAGGGCCTTCCCGTCCGTTTCGTCCACGGGGACATGCGCTCCCTCCCCTTCTCGAAGGAGATGTTTGATGTGGTTCTCAACCTGTTCACCTCCTTCGGGTATTTTGTGGAGGACCGGGACAATGAACGGGTTTTGGCCGAAATCCGCCGCGTGCTGAAACCCGGGGGGCGTTTTCTGATCGATTTCCTGAACCGCCCTGCGGTCCTCCGGAGCCTTGTGCCCGTGAGCGAGCGGGAGGAGGACGAGGTGAAGATCCGGGAAGAGCGATGGATCGAAGGGGATGTGGTTTGCAAGCGGATTTTCGTGTCCGACGCGCGGGGGGAAAGGCGGTATGAGGAACGGGTGAAGATGTATTCCCGGGATCAGATGGAGGAAATGATGCGGCGGGCCGGCCTCTCCGTTCAGCAGGTGTGGGGGGATTTCGAAGGAAACCCCCATACGGAACGGAGCCGCCGGATGATCATCGCGGGGCGGCGGCCCGAATGAAGCGCTACAGAGGCTATATTCTCGACCTGGACGGCACCCTCTACAGGGGCGACCAGGCGATCCCGGGAGCCCGATTTTTTGTCGAACAACTCCGGAAGCGGGGCATTCCGCACCTGTTTCTGACCAACAACTCCTCCCGCACCCCCGGACAAGTGGCGGACAAGCTGCGGCGACTGGGATTTCCGGTGGAGGAGGAGCAGGTGTTCACCTCCGCTCAAGCGGCGGCGCGCCTTTTGACCGGGAAGGGAGAACATCCGAGAGTGTATGTGATCGGCGAGGAAGGCCTTCATGCGGCCCTGCGGGAAGCGGGCTGCCGGTTGGTTCAGGAGAAGGCGGAGGCCGTGGTGGTCGGAATCGACCGTCAGTTTTGTTACGACAAGCTGAAGCGAGCCTGTCTGGAGATCCGGGCCGGCGCCCGCTTTATCGGCACCAACGGGGACCGGGTCATCCCGTCGGAGGAGGGTCTCTTGCCGGGAAACGGTTCCCTGTGCGCCGCCGTCGCCGCCGCGTCGGGGGTCAGCCCGGTGTTCACCGGCAAGCCGGAACCGCTGATTTTCCGATACGCCCTGGAGCGGCTCGGCACTTTGCCGGAGGAGACGCTGGTGGTCGGAGACAATCTGGAGACGGACATCCGCGGAGGCCGGGACGCGGGGATGGACACCCTGCTGGTCTTTACCGGGGTGACCGCTCCGGCGGACTGCCTTTCCTCCGAGGTCCGGCCGACCCATGCGTTGGAGGATCTCCGTGACTGGAACTTATTCTGAACGGGAGGAGTCGAAGGATGAATCATTGGGAAGACTTGACCGAAGTACCCCTGCCCTTGCCGTTTCCTCTCAAGATCATCAAGGCGTACGTCATACGGGGATCCGGCGGGTACACCCTGATCGATGCCGGGCTGAATTGCGAGGAGGACTGGGCCCTGTGGGAACAGACCCGGAAGGAGATGGGCTGGCGTTGGGACGAGGTGGAAAAGATCGTTCTCACCCATTACCACCCCGATCATTACGGCCTGGCCGGGAAACTGCAGCAGGTGACGGGGGCGCCGGTGCTGATGTCCCGGACCGACGCCGAACAGGCCCGCTTCTTCTGGGATGAAGGGTCCGACGCGCCGGAGGTGCTGGCGGATCTGTACGCCCGCCACGGTTTGTCCGAGGATTGGACCTCCCGGATTCCGGGACATTTGCGGGACTTTCGCAAATGGGTGGAGCCCCATCCCGAGCCCACCTTCATCCAGGGGGGCGAAACGATCCGACTCGGCGATCGGGAGTACCGGATTCTGCACACGCCGGGGCACGCCGACGGCCATTTGAGCTTTTATGATCCGGAGCGCAAGTGGCTGATCGGCGGCGATTTTCTGCTTCCCAAAATCACCCCCAACATCAGCCTCTGGCCCGGTTGCGATCCCAATCCCCTGAAGTCGTATCTGACGACCCTGGATAAAATGGAAAGCCTTCCGGTGAAGCGGGTGTTTCCCGCCCACGGGCCCGTCTTCGACACCTACCGGGAGCGGATCGCGGAGCTGAAGGAACATCACCGGGTGAGGCTGGAGCGGATGAAAGATCTCCTTAAGGCGGGGCCGCTTCCGGCGGCGGAGATCTGTTTCGAGATCTTCGGCCGCAACCTGTCGATTCACAATTTGCGCTTTGCCCTCTCGGAGACCTTGGCCCATCTGGAATATCTGCGTCACCGCGGGGAAGTGACCTTGGAGGAGCGGGGAAAAACCCTGCTTTACGCCCTTAATCCGTGAGCGGGTCCGAGGGTTCCCCGTTTTGGAGGTCCCGGGCTCTCTTCCGGCTGTGGGAGAGGCGGGCGGCGGCCGCGGCTGCGATCGCCCCGACCAAATCATCCAGGAACGTGTGGATTTGTCCGTCCTCCCTGTTGTTGAGCCGGCCCAGGATGCCCGGCTTCACCCGGTCGATGTAGCCGTAATTGGTCATTCCGATGCTGCCGTAAATATGGAGAATCGAGGTGGCCAAAATTTCGTCCACCCCGTAAAGGGATTCGTCTTGATAGATCAGATCTTGAAGCGGGGAGAGCAGCTGTTTTTTCTCGGCCATGAGATCCAGCTGAATGCCGGTCAGGACGGCGTTTTGCACCTCCCGCTTCTGAAGCACCCGTTCCACGTGATGGATGCATTCGTCCAGTGAGAGATCGGGATAAAATTCCCCTTGCAGCCGGTAAACCAGATCGGCGATGTCCTCCAGCCGGACGCCCCGCTCGCGGAGCCAGTTCAGAGTGGTCCTGTGGATCGAATTTTCCGTTGCGACCGTCTGCTCCGTCTGCATGCGGCCAACCTCCTCCCAGGGGATTACAGGGATATTGTTGCCGGCGTCCGGAGGAATATGAATGGGTGATCCCCTGTCACGGGGGGTCTGCGGAAAAAGAAAACGGAATGCGGCGGGGGCGCCCGGCGCCTCCCTTCGGTGCTTTTTTCACCAAACTTCCGAGGAGGGTGGTTATGAAAACCGGTGCGCAGCCGACGGCGCTGATTACGGGAAGTGCGAGGGGATTGGGGCGCATGGCGGCCACGCTCTTGGCGGAAGCGGGCTGGGCCGTCGCCCTCAATTTTCGGAGAAATGAGAAAGCGGCCCGGGAATTGTGCAGCCGGCTGAGGGACGCCGGGCGGACGGCGGAAATTTTTCAGGGGGACCTCACCCGCCCCCGGGAAGTGGATGCCTTGGTCCGCCGGGTGTTGGAGCACTTCGGCAGGGTGGACGCCCTGGTGCACGCCGTGGGTCCCTTCATCCGGGAACGGCGTCGCTTTGCCGATTACACCCCGGAGGAGATCGATGAGCTGATCGACGGCAATTTTCGCAGCGCGCTCCATGCCGTTCGCGCCGTTCTGCCGCACATGCGAAGGCAGGGCGGCGGCCGGATCCTGCTTTTCGGGTTTGGAAGAGCGGGCGAAGCTCCCGCCTGGCCGGACCGGGCCGTCTATGCCGCGGCAAAGACGGGGCTCGTGTCCTTCGTCAAGAGCGTGGCCGTCGAAGAGGCGCCTTTCGGCATCACCGTCAACATGGTTTGTCCGGGAGACATCGTAGGGGAGAACAAAGAAAAGCGCATCGGCGATGTGAGCGGGCAGCGGGACGAGGAAACGCCGCGGGGGCGTCCGGGCACCGGGGAGGATGTGGCCCGGGTCATCCGGTTTTTGTGCGAACCCGAATCGGATTTTGTCACGGGCAACATCATCAATGTCACCGGAGGTCTGGACGTGATTCACCCGGTTTCCAAAGCGGGAAAGTAATTCGGGGGTTGCGCCTTTCGGGGCGCAATCCTTTTTGTTTTGCGTCCCGGGCATCCCCCGAAAAAAGGGAAAGATCTTCTCCTCAAAGACATACCGTGATACAGGCGGACTCGAGCGAAAGGGATGATGGAAGGATGTCCGTCCTGGAAAAGGTGACCCGGTGGACCGGCGAAGAACGGATCGACGAACTGCTTCTGGCCCATTACGGCCTGCGTCTTGAGGGAGCCGCGCCGGTGGGCGGCGTGCTCAGAATCGACACCGATCGGGGAGCCTTCGCCCTGAAGCGGGCGGGGAAGGGAGGGGAGGCCCACTGGCGAGGGGTGGCGGAGGTGGGGCGGCACCTGCGTTTTGCGGAAGCCGGTCGGATTCCCGTACCCCTTCGCACCCGTTCGGGAGGGTATACCTTTGCCGGTTACGTCCAAAGCTATGTCCTGTTGCCCTGGATCCCCGGGAAACCCGTCCCTTATGTCCGTCCGAAGGATTTTCGGGACACCAGTTGGGGGTTGGCCCGGCTTCACGCGGGAACGAGGGGGCTCAGTCCTCCCCCGTTTCAAGCCCGCGTTTCCTGGTCCCGCGCCTGGGAAAGGGCTGTCGACCGGATTGGCCTGTACCGGGTGGCCGTCGATTGGAGCGGCGTTGCCGTCGAGGCTGACGACGCCTTTCGCGATGTGGCCCCCTATGCCGAGGGCATGGCGGAGAACGCCATCCGGTATCTCCACCGGTCGGGGGCGGATCCCCTGTCGCCGGAGATTGCGGACCGGGGATTGGTTTGTCACGGCAATCTGCATGAGGGGAATATGCTTCGGGATGAGAGGGGCGCGGTGCGGTTCATCGATTGGAACCGGATGGCCTGGGATGTGCGGGCCCGGGACATCGCCCAATGGCTGTTGTACGCCTACGGCCGCACCGGCGATTTCGACCTGGTCGCCGCCCTGCTGAAAGAGTACCAGCGTGCGGATCGCTTGATGGAAGAGGAGCTCTGCCTGATTTACGCGCTCTTTCTCTATCCGCACCGGCTGATGCGCGCGCTGGACCGGGTCTACGGGGAGCAATCCCTTCCTCCGGATCAGGCGGCCTTTCACCTGACGCAGGCGGTTGCCGTGGAGGAAAAGAAGATTCCCCTGTTGCGCCGCTTTCCCGATCTCGTCAGGGAGGCCCTCGGCCGGAAGATCCCGCGGGTGGATTGGCTGGAGCAAGGTTCCGAAGGCTTCCGCGCTTGATCAAGCGGAATTCGCCTTACCGGCTGAATTGACGTTTCCAAAGGCACCCCCCTTCCTCATCAAGAAAGCGGAATGCTGTCGGAACCGGCCGGAAATTGTCGGACCAGACGGAGTGCCGTTTTTCCACCCCATGCGTGCTTCCCGCCTTCTTCCGGAGTGCTGTGGGGAACACGGGCGGTTCGGGAGGAGGACGCGCGTTGTTTATTTTTTTCTATCCGCCAACCTGCGGCGATCCCCAAGAGGCGAGGCGAGCCGCTTCTTGCGCGCCGTTAAATCCTCCGCGCCGGACTGTTCCGCAGGAGGACTTCAATTTAGCATAGCATTCACTTAATATATCGTAATTTAATTTTCCTGTTTTCCAATCACCTGTTTCACTGGATTTTCCGTGAGCAATTGCTGCATTTCTATATCTGGTTATTAAATCCGTCAAATCAGCTGCCTGAAACTGCATCGGATGCGGGTTGGTCAGTCCTCCGTCCCCCCGGAGAACCTCGGGCTTCAAACCGGTCTCTTTCTCCATCGACGGCGGGACAGCCCCTTTCCCGCGGCGAAGCGGAGGCGGAAGAATGGAAGCGGCCTTCGCGAAGGATTGGAACAAAACCTCTCTCTGGGAATCACCAAGGAGGGTGTGCGGGTGGGGGATTGGCTTTCGTTTGCCGAATGGATCACCGCGATGCACACCTTTATCCATACTGTCCAGGAGAGCATGCACCGCTTCCCCACCCAGGAGCTGGCACGGGACGTTCCACGGGGCGGTCACGTTTGTCTCGCCCGTTCCGTAAATCCCCCGCCGCCCGGCTGCCCCAAGTGGAGAAGACCCGCGGAGAGTCGTCATCCAGGGGCGGCAACGGGTGAAGGAAACGGGAATGGGCGACTACCTGTCCGAGCCGGGGAGGGGACAAGGAGGCTTTGTTCCAAGATGAGAGATTCACACCTTCCGGATGGTTGAGACGGGCTGATGAACGCGATTGCTGGGCCGAGGCGGACAACCCTCTGCCCCGCGGGGCCCGAACAGGCTGATCATCGCGTCACCCCCTGTTTGATCGCCCTTGCCCCCTCCGCCCGGATCGCCTTGAACTCCACCGGGGCGGGAAATCGTTCGAGGATACGGAAGCCGGCGGGTGAGGAGATTAGGCTTGAGGGGATGAAGGGATCGAGCAGCTCCCGTTTTGATCGCCGATTCGCCGCTCCCCTTTGGCGATGTCCGCACCCGCGGTCGGGCGGTTTTTTCCCTTGGGGCGATGTCTGGCGGGAAAACCGGCCAGCTTCGAAGGGTTGCACCTGCATGACCCCTGAAAGGGCGGCACAAACTTCGGGGGGTGAGGGGATGTCGGCGGAATGCATCGTAATGGTTATGAGGATCAAACAGGGCAGGCGCCGCCACCGCTAAAAAAGCGTCCGCCAGAATCCTGGCGGACGCTTTTCGGCGTGAAGGCGGATCGGAAGAATTCCCTGGAAACGGCTCCCCCATGTCGAATCCTGTGGTAGGATAGATAGAAAAGGAGATCAAGAGGAAGAGGGTGAAGCAAGGGCGGTTTTGGACTTCATTTCGCACCACGGCATCACAGTAACAGCAGAAGAATGGAGAGGAGAATGTGGACCAGTCCCGCGGTGAAGAAGGCGGGAATGATCCACGGGCGGGACCTTTCCCGGGGGGAATCCGGCGAATCCTCCGTTGCTGGGAAGTCATTTTCCCACCGGCCGAATTGCCTGCGGAATCCCATGACAAAAACGCGGAAGAATCCTCCCTTCCATACGGTCACCGCTCCTGCGACGACGAGAAACAAAAGACCGGTTATGAACAGCGAATCAATCCATTTCAGCCGGTCCGACAGGGAATAAGTTCCGCAGAGCAGGATTCCGATCGCCAGAAGGAGCATCGTTTTGCGGAAGTGCTTCCGAATTTGAAACATGCTTGTCCTCCCATCTTCCGGTTGATCGGCATCAGGGGAGGCCGTGCCGTGCGGGTGATCCGGCCAATCCACCGGCGGAGCGCGGCGCGCTCCATGGCCGACCTCTTTTCTATTTAACCTTTTTCCTATATAATATACAAGGTTTCATGTCGGTCCGGGGTTCGGATTTTTCTTGTCCGCTTTTTCTTTAAAATTCGCAGAAATCATCCTTTCCAGGAGAGGCTTGCTTGTCCGGTTCCCAACGACACAACAAAGGAGGTCGTGTTTTTCGTGAAGAAACGAGCTGCTCTCTCGATGGCGGCGGCGCTGGTGCTTTCCGCGCTGCTCACCGCCTGCGGAGGACTCCAACCCCAGGGGAATATGGAAGATCAGGGAGCCCAGGGGCCCCAGGTGCTCCAACTGGTGACCAACAACGAGCCCGCCGATCTGGACAGCGCCACCTCGACGGACGTCATTTCGGGAACGATTCTGAACAACGTGATGGAAGGCTTGATGCGTTTGGACAAGGATGACAAGCCGCAGCCCGCCATCGCCAGCAGTTATGAGGTGAGCGAGGACAAGAAGACCTACACCTTCACCCTCCGCGACGCCAAATGGAGCGACGGGGAGCCGGTGAAGGCCCAGGATTTCGAGTACGCCTGGAAGCGGGCCCTCGATCCCAAAACAAAGTCGGAATACGCCTACATCCTCTATCCCATAAAAAACGCGGAAAAGTACAATACGGGAAAAGCCAAAGCCTCTGATGTAGGGGTTCGCGCTTTGGACGACAAAACCCTCGAGGTGCAATTGGAGGAACCGATTCCCTATTTCCTCAGTCTCACGACCTTCTCCACCTACCTGCCGCAGCGGAAGGACATCGTGGAAAAGTTCGGCGGGGATTACGCCAAGGAACCGGACAAAATGGTGTTCAACGGCCCCTTTGTTCTGGCGGAATGGGCGCACGAGCAGAGTCTCCTCTTGAAGAAGAACGACAATTACTGGGATCGAAACTCCGTATTCCTGCAGGATGTGAAAATCGACATCATCAAGGACACCTCCACGGGCTTGAACCTTTACACCTCCAATCAGAAAGACATGACCATGCTGGACAAGGCCTTTGCCGAAGCCTTCAAGAGCAGTCCCGAATTTATTTCGGTCTCCGGATCGCTGGTTCAGTACATTAATTTCAATACGAAAAACACTTTCTTGTCCAACACGAAGATCCGGAAAGCGATCAGCCTTGCCATCGACCGGGAATCGATCGTGAAACAGGTTCTCAAGGACGGTTCCCAACCCGCGGGAGGATTTGTTCCCCCGTCCATCCTCGGTTATAACGAATCCTTCCGGAAACAGGCCCGGGATTATCAGCAGTTCCAGCCGGCCGAGGCGAAACAGCTCTTGAAACTGGGGATGCAGGAGCTGGGCATCGACAGCCCCCCGACCCTGACGCTGCTCAGCTACAACGACGAGCGGAAAGATGTGTCCGTCGTTCTGAAGGATCAGCTCGAAAAGACCCTCGGGCTGAAAGTGAAAGTGAATCCGCAGCCCTTGAAGCAAAAAATCGAGTTGGAGCAGAGGGGAGAATTCGACCTTTCCTTTGCCGGTTGGAAGGCGGATTACAACGACCCCATGACCTTTCTGGACATGTGGGTGACCGATGGTCCCTTCAATGTGGGCAAATGGAGCAACAAGAAATATGATGAGCTGATCAAAAAGTCCAAAAGCAATCCCGACTTCAAGGAACGGATCAACGACCTGATCGAAGCGGAGCGGATTCTGCTGGAGGAGAAGGTCGCGATCGCTCCGGTCTATTACAAGAACCAGGCTTACCTCGTCAAGCCCCATGTGAAGAATCTGTACTTCCACTCCTTCAATGTCGAATACACCCTGAAGGAAACGTATATCGAAAATAAGCAATAACGGGATGGATTTACCGCTTTACAATTTCCGGATTTCGCGCAATGATGGATGTTGGAGGGGTCCATGTCTGCAATCCCGCGGCACACCGCTGAAAAGGGGAAAGGTATATGTCCGGGTGCGGACATATACCTTTCGCATGTTCTTTTTCGTGTAAAGGAAGTGGGAATGTGGGAAGCTATGTGGCCCGTAGACTGATCTATCTGCTGTTGACCTTGTGGTTGGTCGTCACGTGCACTTTTTTTCTCATGCACTTTCTTCCGGGAAGCCCCCTGTCCAACGAGGAAAAACTTCCCCCCGCGCTGAAGGAAAGGATCCTGGAGGAATACGGATTGGACAAACCCGTCCCCGTTCAATACGCCCTCTATCTGGGCAACCTGCTGCGGGGCGATCTGGGAATGTCCTTTTCCTATGACGGTCGGAGCGTCAGCGGGCTGATCGCCCAGGGATTTCCCGCTTCACTGCAGATCGGCCTGCAGGGATTGATTTTCGGCGGTCTGATCGGAATTCTGCTCGGAACCGTGGCCGCCCTCAAACGGGGCACCTGGGTGGACAATTCGGCGACGATCCTTGCCGTGCTCGGGGTGTCCGTCCCCAGTTTCGTGCTGGCTGCCGTTTTTTCCTATTATATCGGGGTGAAGATCGGAATCCTTCCCCCCGGCGGCTGGGGAAGCTTTGCCCATACGGTTCTGCCTTCCCTCGCCCTGTCCTTCCTGGTCATCGCCCAGGTGACCCGGTACATCCGCAGCGAATTGCTGGATGTCTTCAGCCAGGATTTCATCAAGACGGCCAGGGCGAAGGGAATGGGGCGCCGTGCGGTCGTTTTCCGCCACGCCCTCCGCAATGCGCTGATTCCCACCGTCACCGTGCTGGGGCCGCTGACGGTCAATCTGATCACCGGGTCGCTGGTGGTGGAGCAGATCTTCGGCGTGCCCGGAATGTCCACCTATTTCGTCAATTCCATCATGACGAATGATTACACCCTGATCATGGGGACCACCATTTTTTATGCCTTTTTGTTCACGGTCAGCGTTTTCGTCGTCGATATCCTCTACGGCATTATCGATCCCCGGATTCGGGTTGCCGGAATGAAGGAGTGAGCGCAGATGGGACCGGCCAAGATCACACCGGACCTTTTCGAGCCGCTTCCGCTGGCGCGGACGGTTCCCGGCCGTGCGGTCTCCAGGCGGAGGCGGGCCGGTTTTTGGCGGGACGCCCTTCGCCGTTTTGTGAGAAACAAGGGAGCCCTGATCGGATTTTTTCTCCTCCTGGTGATCGTCGGGATGACCTTTGTCGCTCCGGCGCTCAGCCCCCACGACCCTTATGAACAGAAACTGGAGGCGCAAAACCGCCCTCCCGACGGGACGCACTTTTTCGGGACAGACCAATTCGGGCGGGATTTGTGGACCCGCACCTGGCACGGGGCCGGCATATCCCTTAAGATCGGCCTTTTGGCGGCGCTGATCGATCTGGTGGTGGGAGTTTCCTTCGGAGGCATCTCCGGTTACTTCGGCGGAAGGATCGATTTGGTGATGCAGCGGATCCTCGAGGTGATGTACAGCATTCCCAGCTTGATCGTCCTCATTCTGTTGATGATGTGGTTTGAGCCGGGAATCGTCACCATCGCCGTCGCCATCGCCTTGACCGGATGGGTTCCGATGGCGAGGGTCGTCCGGGGACAAATGCTGCAGCTGAAATCCCGGGAGTTTGTTTTGGCCGCCCGGACCCTGGGGGCGGGTCACCTTCGGATGCTCACCAGGCATCTGCTTCCCAACGCCGCCGGTGCGATCATCGTGACGGTCACCTTGACGATCCCGTCGGCGATCTTTCTGGAGGCGGTGCTCAGTTTCATCGGGTTGGGGATGGCTCCTCCCGAACCCAGTCTCGGGTTGTTGCTCTACGATTCCTACCAATTGATCCGTTTCTTCCCGCACCAAATCCTTTACCCTTGTCTGGTGCTGAGCCTGCTGATTCTCAGCTTCAACCTGTTGGGAGACGGACTGAGGGATGCCTTGGATCCCAAACTGCGGCGTTAGGAGGAGCGGCATGAATCCCATTCTGGAAGTTCGTGATCTCCACGTGTCCTTTGACACCCACGAGGGCGAAGTTCAGGCGGTCCGCGGCGTCAGCTTTGACCTTTATGAGGGAGAAACGCTGGCGATCGTCGGTGAGTCCGGTTCCGGAAAAACCGTCACCGTTCAAAGCCTTTTGGGTCTGATCCCGCAGCCCCCCGGCCGGATCAAAAAAGGTTCGATCCGCTACCGGGGGCGGGAGCTCACCCGCCTGCGGGAAAGGGAATTGGACAAAATCCGCGGTGCCGAAATCGGCTACGTCTTTCAGGATCCCATGACCGCGCTCAATCCGACGATGACCATCGGCCGGCAGATCAGCGAGGTGCTGGTGAAGCACCGGAAGATGAGCAAGGAGAAGGCCCTCCGGCACGCCGTCCATTTGCTCCGTTCCGTGGAGATTCCGAATCCTTCCGGGCGGCTCAGGCATTATCCCCATCAGTTCAGCGGGGGGATGCGCCAAAGGGTGATGATCGCCATGGCACTGGCGGCCTCTCCCAAGGTGCTGATTGCGGATGAACCGACCACCGCCCTCGATGTGACGGTGCAGGCCCAGATCCTGGACTTGCTCAAAACCCTGAAGGAGCAAAGGGGCATGTCCATGATCCTGATCACTCACGATTTGGGAGTGGTGGCCGAGGTGGCCGACCGGGTGATCGTCATGTACGGGGGCAAAGTGGTTGAATCGGGTGGCGTGGAGGATGTGTTCAAGCGCTGCCGCCATCCGTATACCCGGGGGCTGTTGTCCTCGATGCCGCGGCTGGATCGTCCGAAGAAAAAAAAACTGGAGTCCATTCCCGGAAATCCGCCCGATCTGCTCTCTCCCCCGAGGGGATGTCCCTTTGTGGAGCGTTGCCAATATGCGATGAAAATTTGCAGCGAATGGATGCCGGATGTGACCGTGCGATCGGAAACGCACCAGCTTTCCTGTTGGCTTGAGCATCCGATGGCACCGCCGGTGAATGAAGCTGTGGGAGGAGGCATAGCAAGATGACGGAAGTTGCGGAAAAAATTCTGGAAGTGAAAAATCTGAAAAAGTATTTTCATGTCGGCCGGAATCAGGTGATCAAGGCGGTGGATGACGTCACCTTCGATGTATACAAGGGGGAGACCCTGGGGTTGGTCGGCGAATCGGGATGCGGCAAGTCGACGATCGGCCGGACGCTGATCCGCCTGTATGAGGCCACTTCGGGAAGCGTGATTTTCAAGAACAAAAACGTCCATCAGCTGAAGGGTCAGGAATTGAAGAAGTTCAACCGGGAAATGCAGATGATTTTCCAGGATCCCTACGCTTCCCTCAATCCCCGGATGACGGTGGGCGATATCGTCGCCGAGGGGCTGGATATTCACGGACTGGTCAAGAACAACAAAGAGCGCCGGGAGCGCGTCCTGGAACTGCTCAAAACCGTGGGGCTCGGTGAAGAGCACATCGATCGGTTCCCCCACGAATTCAGCGGCGGGCAGCGGCAGCGGATCGGCATCGCTCGGGCGTTGGCCGTCAATCCCGACTTCATCATCGCCGACGAGCCGATTTCCGCCCTGGACGTGTCGATCCAGGCACAGGTGGTCAACCTGATGAAGCGCCTGCAGCGGGAAAAGGGGCTCACCTACCTGTTCATCGCCCACGACCTGTCGATGGTGAAATACATCAGCGACCGCGTCGGGGTGATGTACCTCGGACAGCTGGTGGAATTGGCCGACAGTCAGGAGCTGTACGAACATCCCCTTCATCCGTATACCGAAGCGCTCCTGTCGGCGGTGCCCATTCCCGACCCCAACAAGGAGAAGCGTCGGGAGCGCATCATTCTGAAGGGGGATGTTCCCAGCCCGATCAATCCTCCGAGCGGTTGCCGGTTCCGCACCCGTTGCCCCAAGGCGATGGACATTTGCGCGGAGGCGGTTCCCGCCTGGCAGGAAGTGCGTCCCCAGCACTGGGTGGCTTGCCACCTGTACCAGGAAGAGGCAGGGAAATGACGGAGGCGTCTTCCCCTTTGGGGAAGGCGCTTTTTTTTTGAAGGGAAGAGCGGGAAAACGGATGAAATGGTCTTTCCGGCCAGGGAGGAAGGTTCTTAAAAAAAAGATCGCCATTTTGTGGCGTTTTTCTGTCTCGGACGTAAAGTCTCTCTTTACATCGATGCCTTCAACCGCTTCAGCACCTGCATGTAATGGTCCTTTGTCAGCCCCGGCGCGAACTCCTCCGGCAAGGCTTCCAAATCCGGCACGGGAGCGCCCTCCGGTCTGCCGACGACCACGCAGAGGCGTTCCCCCGTTTCCGGGTTTTTTCCTTTCCAGATCTTGTCAATATCCCGGTAGTCTTTGCTGCTCCAGGTGAAAAGGACGTTGTGCAGCCCCTGCTCCATGTATTTTCGGGCGTAGTCGAATTTGGAATTGTCCAGGCTGGGGACGGGAAGCATGCCCGGGAGATACACCCCGGTCAGGATTTCGAGGGCCTTGGCGTAGGCGAGAATGTGCGTGCCGCCGCGCACCAGGAGATAGCCGATCATTTCCCGGGCGGTGGGATGATCGGTCATTTCGTACACCCGCATCTTTTGGGTGCGCGCCCCGATTTCCAGGAAGAAATTGTGAAGCATATCCTCGATCAGATTGCCGCTGCTGTGAACAAAGGTTCCGTTCCAAGGGTTGCCCATGGAGTCCATCGGATAGGATGTTTGTGCCGTGGCGATGAAATATTGCAGGTTGTGGGCCTTCAGTCCCCTGCGGAGGGGCGCGCTGTCCGGATCTCCCGGATGGGTGAGGCCCCTGGACAACAGGTTGATGGTGGTGCTGACCAGTTCCACGTGGCCGAATTCCTCGGCGGTGATGCTGGCCACCAGATCGTAAAAGGGCTTCAATTTCTTTTTGCAGCGGAAATTGAAGGATTGAAACATATAGTTGTTCAGGGTGGACATTTCGCCGAATTTTCCCCCGAGCAGGTTCTGCACCGCCGCCGCCGCATTGGCGTCTCCGTGCTCGGGAACCGGCAATTCGATAAGCAATCGGTTGACCCTTTTAAACATGTTTTCCCTCCTTCGAAGATTTTCCCCTTCCCGCGTGGGTCCGCCATACCCCCCTCAAGGGGCTGGGCGGAGGGGATCAAGGGCCTGTGTCGGTACTTTTGCCGCGGGCTGGAGATGAAGGATCGCTCCGCGGTCAGCCTTTCCGCCCGATCACCTCCGATATTGTCGTCTAAAAGGAATGATATGTCCCGAGAGCCGGATTCAGAATTTGTCCGAAAGGGTCGGAAAAAAGCAAAAAAAACCGGGCGGAAAATCGGCGCGATTTCCCGTCCGGGTTCCGGTGAGACACCCTTTCCGGATGCCGGGGGTGGTGCCGCGAGGGCCTTTCGCCGGGTGGGGCACAGCCCCCTCGGACATGTGTGGAGCGTGGAGCAATCCGTACAGCGGATGCGATCGGTTTTTCGCAAAAAAATACCGCAACCTTTCGGCGGCGGTCGAAGAATAAAGGAAGGGCGATATACTTCCGCTTTTTTCTCAGAGGACCTGTTCCACTTCTTTGACGCCCGGCACTTCTTCCATCAGGGCCCGTTCAATTCCGGCCTTCAACGTGATGGTGGAGCTGGGGCAGCTGCCGCAGGCACCGAGCAGGCGGAGCTTGACGATCCCGTCCACCACGTCGACCAGTTCCACATCCCCTCCGTCGCGCTGGATGAAGGGACGCAATTTATCCAATACTTCTTGAACCTGTTCTTTCATCGCACAGACTCCTTTCTTCAAGCGTCGGATCTTTCAAGGAAGGCGCAGGCGCGAATCGTTTCCCTCGATCTTCCGGCATCGAACCGGAATCCGATCCGGAGGAAACGGCGATTTTCCAACGGGTATTCAGTATCTATCTTACCGGAAATGGGGCCTGTTGGCAATCGGGGGGCGCTGGCAACGGGATTTCGTTTTTTCCCTTTGCAAAACATGATAAGATGGGGGGGGAGGTTGTGGATGGTGAAACGGATTGTTGACGATGTGAAGGAATTGATCGGCTGGACGCCGATGATTCGGATCAAGCGGTTTGCCTTGCCGGAGGGCGTTTCCCTCTTTGCCAAGCTGGAATATTTCAACCCGGGCGGAAGCGTCAAGGATCGCATCGGGTTGGCCTTTATCCGGGAAGCGGAAAAGTCCGGCAAGCTGAAACCCGGAGGAACGATTATCGAGCCGACGGCCGGCAACACCGGCATCGGTCTGGCGCTGGCCGCCGTCGGAACAGGATATCGGGTGATCTTCGTCGTTCCCGAAAAGTTTTCCGAAGAGAAGCAGGAACTGATGCGGGCCCTGGGGGCCGAGGTGATCAACACCCCGACGGAGTTGGGGATGAAGGGAGCGATTGAGGAGGCCCGCCGACTGGAGCGGGAGATTCCGGGAAGCTACTGCCCCCAGCAGTTTCAGAATCCCGCCAATCCGGAAGCCCACTATCGGACGACGGGTCCCGAGATTTGGGAGCAGATGGAGGGGCGGGTGGATGTGTTGGTGGCCGGGGCCGGTTCGGGCGGCACCTTCATGGGGGTATCCCGCTACTTGAAAGAAAAAAATCCCGAGGTCCGCACCGTCGTGGTGGAGCCGGAAGGTTCGATCCTCGGCGGCGGAGAGCCGGGGCCGCACAAGACCGAAGGGATCGGCATGGAATTCATTCCCGATTTTGTGGACACTTCCTATTTTGACGAAATCTACACGGTGCCTGACGAGGAGGCTTTCCGCCAAGTCAAGGAATTGGCCCGCCGGGAGGGACTTTTGGTGGGCAGCTCGTCGGGAGCGGCCTTCTATGCGGCGCTCAGGGAGGCGTGGAGGGCGAAACCGGGAACGCGGATCGCGGTCATCTTTCCCGACGGCAGCGAGCGATATCTGAGCAAGCAAATTTACAGAGGGGGCGTGTGAAGCGTTGCGCTTGGACACCAAATGCATCCACGGGGGCGTGTTCGGCGATCCGCACACCGGAGCCGTCAGCGTTCCCATTTACCAGGTTTCCACCTACAAGCAGGAGGGAATCGGCCGGCACCGGGGATATGAGTATTCCCGCACCGGCAATCCCACCCGGGCCGCCCTGGAGCAATTGATTGCCGATCTGGAAAACGGAAAGAGGGGACTCGCTTTTGCCTCCGGGATGGCCGCCATCTCCACGGTCCTCTCCCTGTTCAGCAGGGGGGACCATCTGATCGTGGGGGACGATGTGTACGGCGGAACCTATCGCGTGCTAAGCCATGTTTTTTCCCGGATGGGGATGGACATCACCCACGTGGATACCAGCGACCCCGATCAGGTGCGGGGGGCGATCCGGGAAACCACCCGGGCGGTGTTGATGGAAACCCCCAGCAACCCCCTGCTCAAGGTGACCGATATCCGAAAGATCGCCGATATCTGCCGGGAACGCGATCTGCTGCTGATCGTGGACAACACGTTTCTCACTCCCTATTGGCAGAATCCGCTGGATCTGGGGGCGGACATCGTCGTCCACAGCGCCACCAAGTATTTGGGAGGACACAGCGATGTCGTGGCCGGCCTGGTGGTCGTCAAGGATGAGGAGCTGGGCGAGCGGCTTCATTTTCTGCAAAATTCCATCGGCGGCGTGCTGGGCCCAAGCGATGCCTGGCTTTTGATCCGGGGCATCAAGACCCTGGGGTTGCGCATGCGCCAACATGAGTCCAACGCCCGCCGGATCGCGGAATGGCTCAGGGAGCGGTCCGATGTGGGAGCCGTCTATTATCCCGGGCTCCCGGATCATCCCGGACATGATACGGCCTCCCGGCAGGCGCGGGGATACGGGGGCATGATCTCCTTCGATGTGGGAAGCGGAGAGCGGGCGGAGCGGATCCTGAGCCGGGTCCGTTATTTCACCCTGGCGGAGAGTCTGGGCGCCGTCGAAAGCTTGATTTCCGTTCCCGCCCGGATGACCCATGCGTCGATACCCGCGAAGCGCCGGGCGGAGCTGGGAATCACCGACGGGCTGATCCGCCTTTCCGTCGGCGTGGAGGATGTCGAAGATTTGCTGGAGGATCTGGAGCGGGCGCTGGCCGACTGAAGGGTGCCCGTCTCCGCCGGGCGATGCGGCCTGTGCGGTGCGAAAGGAGGGATCGGGTTGAAAAAGCCGATTGAAGTGACCGTATACGGGGCAGAGACGATCTGCGCCGGTTGCCACAACCTCCCCTCCTCGCGGGAAACGGCTTCCTGGTTGGAAGCGGCGCTGGGCAGAAGTTACGGCGATCAGGTCCGCGTGCGCTATGTGGACATCCACGGCCCGGAGGGTGAGCGGGACGCGGAATTTTCCCGCCGGGTGATCGAGGAGGAACTCTGGTACCCGGTGGTGGTGATCGACGGAGAAGTGGTGGGGGAAGGGAATCCGAGCCTCAAAGCGATCAGAAAGAAACTGGAACAAATGGGGGCGGAAAGGCTGGAATCCCTTCCGGGACCGCCGGAGTAATCCGGTTTTCCCGTGAGGCCGGGATGGTTCCCTCCCAAGGATGGTAGCGGCAAGTCTTTCAGAGACTTGCTTCTGTTTTTCTCTGAGGGTCCTTCGGTGTTTGACGGAAAGGGACGTGGTAAAAAATGCGGATGGGGAGCGCTTTTTCTCCTTCGCGGCACTTGTGTTTCTCCGTGGGGAGGAGCTTTCCCATCAGCAGATTGATTTGCGAAGATCCGAACCCCTTTTGGATGCGCGACGGATGGAGTGGACGATATGCGGCCGATCATCGAGTTTTGCGTGAACAACCTCACGCCGGACGTGGAGAAAATAAAGGAGGAATTGGAAAAGGATCCGGAACTGGACGTGGTGGAGTACGGATGCCTCGGCCACTGCATGACCTGCGCCGAAGGCCCCTATGCTCTGGTCAACGGTGAGGTGGTGACGGGAGAGACGGCGGAGGAACTTTTGGAAAACATCCGCAGGGCGATCGAGGAGATGGAGGAGTTCGGCTTTTGAGGCCGGCGGCCGCGGAGGCCGGCAGGGCCCGGAAAGGGGCGCTTCAGGGAAATGTGAGGGCCGATCGGAAAATGTTTGCATCGGCCTTTGCATCCCTTCCGCCCCTTCCGGGCTTTTTTTGTATAAAGGAATTAGGAAAGAAATCCCCTTTTGGGTCCTTTAAAAAATGTTTGCTGAAAGGAGGGGTCCGATGAAGAGGAAAGTACGCCTTCAAACCCGGTTGATCCTCTGGATGACGGCGCTTTTGACGTCGGTGGTCGGAATGATGGGTTTTTTGTTTTACGGGATTCTGGTGGACGCCGTGGAGGAACAAATCGGGAAACGTGCCCTCAGTTTGGCGAAGACCGTCGCGGCGGATCCCGAACTGAGGGAGGCCTTCTCCCGGGAGGAACCCTGGCGCCATATCCAGCCCATCGCCGAACGGGCGCGCATCAACTCCGGTGCGGAGTTCGTGGTGGTGGGAAACGAGCACGGGGTGAGGTATTCACATCCGGTTCCGGAACGGATCGGAAAGGAGATGGTCGGCGGGGACAACGGACCGGTCCTCCTGGAGGGAAAGTCCTTCGTCTCACGGGCGGTGGGCAGTCTCGGGCCGTCTCTCAGGGGAAAGACGCCCGTCTTGGATGACGAGGGACGCGTGATCGGGATCGTGTCGGTGGGCTTTATGATCGAGGACATCGAAAAGATCACCTGGGGCTATCTGAAGCGGATGATGATGTTTCTGTTTCCGGCGTTGGGCTTGGGAGTGGCGGGGGCGGTTCTGCTCGCCCGGAAGATCAAGCGGGACACCCTCGGTCTGGAACCGGATGAAATCTCTGCATTGTACAAGGAAAGGAACGCGGTGCTCCAGGCCGTCCGGGAGGGGATCATCGTGATGGACCGGGAAGAGAGGGTGCGGCTGATCAACCAGGCGGCCTGCGACATGTTGTCCCTGCCCTCGGACGAGGTGCGGGGGCGCCCCATCCGGGAGATTCTGCCGCAAACCCGGATGCCCGAGGTGCTCCGCACCGGGGAGACGCATCTCAACCGGGTGATGACCATCCGGGGAAAGGAACTGCTCATCAACCGCTATCCGATCCGGGATAAAGGCGGAAAAGTGACGGGCGTGGTGGCCAGCTTTCGTCTTAGGTCGGAGATGGATGAGCTGAACCGGCAATTGTCCCAGGTTTCCCGCTACGCGGAAGTGCTCCGGGCGCAAACCCATGAGTTTAAAAACATTCTGTATACCATATCGGGTCTGATCCAGCTCGGATCCCACCGGGAAGCCCTGGATCTGATCCACCGGGAGACGGAGGTGGGACGGGACCTGATCCGGCTGGTGGTCAAACGGATTCCCGATCCCTGGTTGGGCGGGATTCTTCTCGGGTTTTACAGCCGGGCCCGGGAGCTGAAGGTGGAGTTTGTGATCGATCCCGACAGCCGGCTTATGCGGCTTCCGGACCATCTTCCGCGGCAATACCTGGTCAGCATCCTGGGCAATCTGATCACCAATGCCTTTGAAGCGGTGGAAAACCGTCCGGAGGGAAAAAGGAAAGTGAAGCTTTATCTGGGAGATACCGGAGGCGAAATCCTGTTGGAGGTGGAAGATTCGGGTCCGGGGGTGCCTGCCGGGCTGATTCCCCGCATTTTTGAAAAGGGGTTTTCGACGAAACCGGGGGACAACCGGGGATTCGGTCTGGCGAAGGCGAAAGAGCTGGCGGAAGAAATGGGAGGATATCTCGCCATTGAACGGGGCGAGCTGGGCGGAGCCCTCTTTTCCGTCAGCCTGCCCAAAAACTTGGAAGAGCCGTGTCGGGAAAGGGAGGGAAATCGGAATGACGGACAAGCCGATCGAAGTGTTGATTGTCGAGGATGACCCCCGCATCGCCGAAATCAACCGGCGATTCACGGAGAAAGAGGAAGGGTTCTCTGTAGTCGGCATCGCCCGGACGGGGGAGGAAGCCGTCACCTGGCTGGAAGTGGTGGAGCCCCGTTTGGTGCTGTTGGACATTTACCTTCCCGACATGCGGGGAACGGAGCTGGTCCGCCGCATCCGGGGGGAGGGAAAGGATACGGACATCATCATGATCACGGCCGCCGGGGAGACGGAAATCGTTCAGGAGGCGATCCGGGGAGGGGTTGTCGATTTCATCGTCAAGCCGATCCAGATGGAGCGATTTCTGAAGACCCTTCAAAACTACCGGCGGCGGTTGGAAAGGCTGAAAGCCTCCGGAACCATGACCCAGCAGGAAATCGACCGGTTGTGGAATCCGGGAACGGCGGACACCGCTTCCCGATGGGCGGGGGTCCGGGAGGTCCCCAAGGGGATCGATCCCCTCACCCTGGAAAAAGTGGTGTCCGTCCTCCGCGCTTCTCCTCCGCCGGGTATGACGGCGGAAGAGACGGGCCAGGCGATCGGAGCCAGCCGCTCCACCGCCCGCCGCTACCTGGAATATCTCGTTTCCGTCGGGGAGGCCGTCGCCGACGTTTCCTACGGATCGGTGGGAAGGCCGGAGCGGCGGTATGTCCTGAAGTCCGCTGGAAAAGGGGTGCCGAAGTGATTCCAAAGACAAAGCGGGTTGAACAAAATGAACGAAATTCCCGAAATGAAACCTATTCTTTTTATGACCAAAAGGGTGAACAAAGGGCCTGGGAAGGTTATTCTGGTGGCGGATCGGAATTTCCCTTTGGGGAAAGCGTTTTCAACAAGGAGGGATGAAAATGAGAAGAAAAATCTTCGGTTCGGCTCTGCTGTCGGGCATTCTCGCCCTGATCCTCGCCGCCTGCGGCGCGGGAAGGGATCCCTTCGCCGAAAAAAGCGGGGGCTCCGGATATCCGGAGAAGCCGATCACGGTGGTGGCCCCCTCCGGCGCCGGAGGAGGCTGGGATCTGACCGCCCGCTCCCTCGCCAAGGTGCTGACCGAAACCAAGCTGGTGGAGCAACCGATCACCGTGGAAAACAGACCCGGGGGCGGCGGGGCGGTCTTTTTGGCGGAATACGCGACCGCGGACAAGAACAATCCCTACAAGCTGTTTGTCAACTCCCCGCCCCTTTTGATCAACAACCTGAAAAAGGAAGGCAACAGTCCCTACGGTTTCAGGGACACGACGCCGCTGGCCCAGTTGACCCGGGACTACGGTGCCATCGTGGTGCAAAAGAGTTCCAAATACCGGGACATTCGGTCCCTCGTCGACGATTTGAAAAAGGATCCGAAGCGCGTCACGCTGGCGGGAGGCTCCGCTCCCGGCTCCATGGACCATCTGATCGCCGTTCTGCCCGCTTACAAATCGGGGATCGATCCGAAAAAACTGAAATACGTCTCCTATGACGGAGGCGGCGAAGCCATCGCGGCGTTGCTGGGCGGAAATGCCGACGCCATCGCCACCGATGCCTCCGCCGTCGGAGAGTACGTGAAGGCGGGCAAAGTGAGGGTATTGGCCGTCACTTCCCCCAAGCGGATGGGAGGCATCTTGAAGGACGTCCCCACGCTGAAAGAAGAGGGGATCGACGCCGAATTCACCATCTGGCGCGGCGTTTTCGGCCCCAAGCAAATGCCCGACGAGGTGAAGCGGTTCTGGGATGAGAAACTGAAGGCGCTTCAGGAGTCGGAAGAGTGGCAAAAGGAACTGGAAAAAAACAATTGGGAAAGCGAGTACCGTAACAGCCGGGACTTTGCCGCCTTCCTGGAGGAGCAGGAACAGCAGATTCGGGAGCTCCTGGAATCGATGGGCATGGCCAAATGAGGGACGGAAACGAAGGGAGGGAAACGCGATGCATCGCATCTTCGACCGGTCCGCCAGCCTGATTTTCGCCGCCGTCGGCGCCGCCTTCATCCTGGGGGCCCGCAACCTGTCTTCCACCGCTTACGGCTCCCAGGTCGGACCGGACATTTTTCCGATGGGGCTGGGCGCGATTCTGATTCTGCTGAGCCTTCGCCTCTTTTTCGAAACCTTCCGTTATCCCGAAAAAGAGAAATCGGGGAACAGGGGGAATTTGGATTGGCGCCGTTTCGGAGGGATGCTGGCCGCCGCCCTCCTTTACGCTCTGCTGTTGGAACCTCTCGGGTACGTGCTTTCCACCTTTTTGTTCCTGTTTGTCGGGTTTCAGTTGATCGAGCGGGGCGGCAGGATGCGCTCCGCTCTGGTGGCCGCCGCCTTTTCCGGAGGAGTTTACTTTCTGTACGCCGTCGTCATGAAGGGAACGCTGCCGGGATGGCCCGTCTGGATTGCGGGATGAAGGGAGGCTGAAGGATGGAGTCTTTGGAATATTTGATGAAGGGGTTTCTCGTCGCCTTTCAGTGGCACAATCTGCTGTTCGCTTTTGTCGGGGTGCTGATCGGCACGGCCGTCGGCGTGCTGCCGGGGATCGGCCCCATGAGCGGAGTGGCCCTCTTGATTCCCATCACGGCGACGATGACCGGCGGAATGCCGCCGGAACACGCGGCCACCAGCGCCATCATCCTGCTGGCCGGGATTTACTACGGAGCGATGTACGGCGGGTCGACCACCTCCATTCTCCTGAACACCCCCGGCGAATCCTCCTCCGTGGTCACCACCCTGGACGGTTACCAGATGGCCCGGCAGGGAAAGGCGGGTTCCGCTCTGGCCATCGCGGCGATCGGTTCCTTCGTCGCCGGGTTGATCGCGCTGATAGGGCTGGTGTTCCTGTCGGAGCCCCTGTCCGATTTGGCGCTCCGCTTCGGGCCGGCGGAATATTTTTCCCTGATGGTTTTGGGGCTGTGCGCCGTCAGCGGCCTGGCGGGAAAATCCATGACCAAGGCGTTGATCATGACCGTTTTCGGCCTGCTTTTGGGGACGATCGGAGTGGACAACGTATCCGGAGTGGCCCGTTTCACCTTCGATATGCCGGTCCTGTACCAGGGTCTGGAGTTTCTCACCGTCGCCGTGGGCTTGTTCGCCCTGGGCGAAGTTTTTAAAACCCTTCTGGTAAGGGAGGATGGACCGGGCGGCATCCCTCGGGTGGGGAGGGTGCTTCCCGGACGCGACGACCTGAAACGAAGCGCTCCCGCCATCCTTCGCGGTTCCCTCCTCGGCTTTTTCGTCGGAGTCCTGCCCGGTGCGGGCGCCACAATGGCCTCTTTCTTTTCGTACATTCTGGAGAAGAAGTGGAGCAAGCACCCGGAACGATTCGGCAAGGGTGCGATTGAAGGAGTGGCCGGTCCGGAGTCGGCCAACAACGCCGCGTCCGGCGGGGCGTTGATTCCGCTCCTCACCCTGGGGATTCCCGGGTCCGGGACGACGGCGATCCTGTTGGGGGCTTTCATCATGTACAACGTCCAGCCGGGGCCGCTTTTGTTCGATGAACATCCGATGGTGGCCTGGGGATTGATCGCCAGCATGTTCGTGGGCAATGTGATGCTTCTCATCCTGAACCTGCCCCTGGTCAAGGTGTTTGCCAAGATCATCGTCACTCCCCGGCGATATCTGCTCCCCATCATCATCGCCATCTCGGTGTTCGGCGTCTACGCCGTCCAGATCAACACCTTCGATCTGATCCTGCTGGTCGCCTTCGGGGTGATCGGGATGGTCCTGGCCCGGCATGAGTATCCCTTGGCGCCGCTGGTGTTGGGGCTGGTGTTGGGACCGATGATCGAAAACAACATGCGGAGGGCCTTGACCGCCTCCAACGGCGACTTCATGATCTTCCTGGAAAAACCCATTTCCCTGACCTTTCTCCTCCTCGCGCTCCTGTGGATGATTCTCCCGCTGGTTCTCAAGTGGCGCAGAAAGGGGATCCTTTCGGAAGAGGAGGCCTGAAATGAAAATCCCCGGCTCGGTTTGCCGGGGAAAAAAGGGCGGGCCGGAGAACTGAACATTTCCGGATCTTTGGAGATGAGCGCGGAACGCCGGACTGCCGGGCGCGCTCTTTCGGGCAATGCCCGGCTTTTTCGTTTTGGGAGGGGCCTCTCAATACACCCGGATTTCATTGTAGAAGGTGTCCCGCTCCACGGGAATCCGGTTGGCTCCTTTGATCAGCCAGACCAGCTCGTCCCGGGTGAGGGCGGTTTGGGTCAGGGCGCCGGCGGAGTGGCTGATGCGCTCTTCCACCAGGGTGCCGTGGATGTCCGAAGCTCCGAAATGCATGGAGAGTTGGGTGAGCTGGGTGCCGATGTTGATCCAATAGGATTTGATGTGCGGGAAATTGTCCAGCATCAGGCGGCTGATGGCGATCGTTTTGAGATCGTCCATGGCCGACGTGCGCCTCTTGATCGAAGCGCTCTTTTTCCGCGGCTGAACGGCCAGGGGGATGAAGCACAGGAAGCCGCCCGTCTCGTCCTGCAATTCCCGGACGCGGATCATGTGGATCAGCCGTTCCTCCAGGGTTTCGATGGAGCCGTAAAGCATGGTGACGTGGGTTTTCATCCCCAGGGAATGGGCGATGCGGTGGCATTCCAGCCATTGGTCGGTGCTCGCCTTGTCCGGGCTCATCTTGGCGCGGTAGCGTTCGGTCAAAATTTCCGCTCCGCCGCCGGGCAGCGTATCCACCCCGGCATCGATGAGCTCCTTCAGCACCTCTTCCATCGAACGGCCGGTGAGACGGGAAAAGAATTCGATTTCCGCCGCGGTATACGCTTTGATCGTCACTTGGGGATAATGTTTTTTCAGGATGGAGATGATGTTCAGATAGTAGTCAAAGGGCACCGTGTGGTTGTGGCCGCCGACGATGTGAAACTCGCGGATGTTTTCCGTAAAGCGCTCCCCGACGTATTCCAGCACCTCTTCCGGCGACATGGTATAAGCCCCTTCTTCACCCGGGTCGCGGCGGAAACCGCAGAAGGCGCAGCGTGCCTCGCACACGTTCGTGGGGTTGATGTACATATTTTGAATGAAATAAACCTTTTCCCCGTTTTTGGACAGGTTCACCTGGTTGGCCAGCTGCGCGATCGTCAAAAGATCGGGTGAATTGTAGAGGGTAAGGCCGTCTTCCAGCGTGAGCCTTTCGCCGGCGCTTACCTTTTCGATGATGGGAGCCAGATCCTGGCGGGGGGCGGCACTGATGGACATGGAAAATTCCTCCTTTCAGGGTAAAAGGGAAAACGGTGCACTTGCAACAAGACACGGCGAAACCGCGGAAAAGGTTGGCAATAAAATAGACGCGGCCGCCTGTCCGCGAAAGCAGGGGGCAGGCGACTCCGTCGTCTGGGGCCGGCGGGCTTGCGTTTGATGCATTTTATGGAATTGACCGAAACAAACAGGTTTTTCGCTGCTCGAAAGAAAAAGGTGACAATTTCAGTTTACCACAACCGGTTGTCCTTTTCACCCCCGAAGCGAGGGGAGGGAAATCCGGAAAAATCCATTTTTATTGGAAAAAGCTTTCTTTTCCCCTTTGCAATGTGTAAAATAATATAAAAAAATATTTCTTAATCATTTTCCCTTCATCCCTCAGGGACGTCATCCACGAAAGGGGGGCCCCTTGTGGGCAAGAGGTTGGAGCGGGAATTTGAGGCTGTCCGAAGGAAAATGGAAGAGGCAGCCACCCGGCTGGGACTGGATCATCCGGAAGTTCACCGGTTGAGCAAGAGACTGGATCGGCTTCATAATCAGATGCTGTGGGAAAGGAAGGCGTTGATGGAGGTGCCCCGTCGCGGAAGGGACCGGTTTTATCGCATTCGCCGCTACAGCTATTATTTGAGGGAAACGTCGGAAGGTTGCGGATAAAGGGGCCGCCCTTGGCCGGTTGTTTCCCTGCGGCGTTCTCCGGTATACTTAAAATATACACAGGGACGATTCCGGTTCGCCGGCCGTTTCTCATAAAGGAGGGACAGGAATTGATCAGTTTGACCGAGCAGGCCAGTCTCAAAATCAAAGAGATGATGGCTGAGGAAGACAATCCGGAATCCCTCTATCTCAGGGTGGGTGTAACCCATGGCGGTTGCACCGGTTTCACCTATGGCATGGGATTTGACGACCAGAAACAAGACGATGACACGGTGTTGGAGCAACACGGCATCAAGATCCTGGTCGATGCCCAGAGCATCCCGTACCTCCGGGGTTTGGAAATCGACTACAAGGAATCGGTCATGGGCGGAGGGTTCACCCTCCACAATCCCAATGCCGTCGCCACCTGCGGCTGCGGTCAATCCTTCCGCACGGCGACGGATGCGGGGAAACCGGAGGAGTGTTGAGCTGCCGAGGGATGTGAAGGGTGAACGTGTTTCGTCACGGGTGACACATGATCGACAGACCGTCTCCGGCTGAAGGGAGGCGGTTTTTTTGTCAGAGGGCGGAGGAAGGCTCGTTTGCTGGCGCCCCGATTCGGACTTGAAGGGAACGGAAATGCCGGGTTATTCGCCGATCAGAACGGTCACGGCGCAGGGGGGCCTTCGCCCCCCTGCGGGAAAGGAACCAGATCGCATTATCCGTTTTCGTTTGCCCATTCATATATTAAGTTGTAGACACTTGAATGGATAAGGGGTGACCAACTAGTGGTGGAGACGATACCAATCGCTCTATTGCCGGATTGTGACCAGATTGGACCTCCGCTCGTTCCATGCCAAACATAACAACTGTGAGTGATTACGTTGTATGATGTATCCCAATTTGTGATTTTTCCGGTACTGTTATACATGTAACCGTATTCTTTGTCCCCCGGAAATCCCGTTGCGTTTACAGTATCTCCTTCACCATAACCGAAGGGGTAAAGATCCATCCATTTTGAATGGGAATCCGCCACTTGAATCACGGCAAAATCGTATTGAACCTGATCGTACGAAAGATAACCTTCTTTGGGCGGCACCACATTGACCCATCCGCTGACAATGTTTAACTCGATGCCGTACGTCCAATCATAGGGAAGTTCGTTTCCTTTTCTTCCGGGAGCGACCCAGACAAGTTCGGGGAGCCATTCGTCGTTCCAGGTGTCGAACACACAATGGGCAGCCGTCACGACCGTATTTCTGTCGATATAATATCCCGTGCATGAGTATACATTTTCGTCCTTGTCTAGAAACTCGAGAGAAGCAATCGCATTATAGGGGGGAGATGTCGTTGCGTCGATCCTGATTCGATTATCCTCTGCCTGGATCCGGGATTTGGACAAATAATGTTCTTTCGCCCGTTGCATAAGCAGCTTTCCTTTTTTGACATATTTGCTCTGATCTATGATTTTCCCATGTGAACTTACCATCGCATAGGGACCAAGTTCCTTCAATTTTTCGATCTGCTGGGCGGATAGTTCCTTTCGGACCGGTTTTTCTTTTATCCTATTCTTATTTTTCAATAAATTAGATTCAGATGTTTTTACCTTCGGCAGTTCAATTTTTTCATATCTTTTTACGCCTTTTGCATGGGAGGAGGCATTCGCTTGAGCGCCATGGAAATCCCATGACAGCAGGGTTACTGCAAGCAGCAATCCCAAAAACACCAAGAGAATCCTTTTCAAAATAATCCCTCCCATATTGATATTTCCCAAAAATATTATAATCTATTTTGAACATTATTACAAATGGAGAAAAGGAGGAGGGATATTATTCTGCGCTGTTTGACTGTTCTTTTAGTCTTCATGCTCACGACGGGTTGTGGAGCATCGGGGACGCAACCGCTGAAAACCACCACTGTGGTGGTAAAGGTTCAGAACCAAGACGGAAAGCCCCTGCCGGGGATCGGGGTTGGCTTCGAGCCGCAATCCCGGGATCCGGACAATTCCGTCCAACACCATCCGATCCTTCCATTTACGGATAAAAAGGGACAAGTGACGTTTGAACTTGTCACAAATGAACAGTATGTGATCAAAGTTTTTGCCGGGAAAACCGTTGAAAAATCCCTTCAAGTTCCCGAACGGCCGGTTACGGTGGAAATCACGGTGGAAGGCGGTGATCACGGCGTCAAAGGAAAGGATTCCGCTGGCAAACAGGGAGAGGATGATAAGTGATCAAAAACGCACACATCCATCCTTCCGCGCGGTGACGGATGCGGGGAAGCCGAAGAAGTGTTGGGTCGTCAAGGGCTAGGGGATGTTTGTCGGGTGACAAATTTTTATGGCGATGTGGCGGATCAGCCTGCCCGTCTCCTGACGAGAAGGAGGCGGGTTTTTCATGCCGCAAAAAACGAACGGTCACGCGACGGACAGCGCTTGAGGCAGGGCGTGGAAAGGTTCGCTTCGTGTCAGTCTGATACCTTGACAAAATCATACAGGATTTGTGCCGAGATTGGACTCGTCAAAGGATTGTCATGCATCTGTTTTCAATACGGCTGTCCGACGTGAGGAAAATAACATTTTGATCTAAGGACCAAGGCAAACACGCCGCAAGGACGGATATCGATTCAAATACGGGACGCTGCATACAAGATGAGCGGCATGGCGACGAGCAAAGACCCGAACAACATATGCGGAAACGGCCCAAACCAATATGTTGAAGAGCCGGAGATGTAATTCATTTGACAAAAATTTTTCAAGACAAATGTACTGGTTACAATTGACAGTCCATCCCTCGATGATGCAATCTCGCGGATAGCAATGATGAAAAAGTTTTTTATGTCTGTACTGATGTTGGGTCTGATTGCGGGGTTGATCGCGGGGTGTGGTGAATCGGATATTCAAAAGGTGGAAGGTGACGATTCCAAGCAGGAAAAGGCGGAAAAGAAACAGGAAACACTGAAGATCGGCGAGGCGGTGAAGTTTGACGGACTGAAAGTGAAACTGACGGGGGTGCGCGAGTACAAAGGCGATCAGTTTATAAAGCCTCAGAATGACAAATTTGTGTTGATTCAGTTGGAGATCGAAAACACGACGGACAAGCCGCAAACGGTTTCGTCGCTGTTGCAAATGAACCTCGTAGACGCGGAGGGTCAAAGCCAAGACGTTGCCATCACCGGAAATGAAAAAGGAAAACTGGACGGTGAGCTTGGAGCCGGACGCAAAATGAAAGGCGAAGTAGCCTTTGACGTAATGAAATCCGATAAATACGAATTTATTTTCGATAATCCGTTTACAACGGGACAAGCGATTTGGGAAATAAAGAGCAAAGACATCAAAAAATAAACCGGGGGCTGCGCGCCCCCTTTGTCTGTTATCCCCGAAAAGAGGGATGCGGGCCAGAGGGTTGCCTGCCCGGCATACACCTAAGGGTCGGAATTTCTGAGTGAAAGGCGGCATGCAAGCTTTGTTCGGGGAAGGGCATTCGCGAGAGGCGGGCGTATGGAGGGCTGTTCAGGAAAGATGCGTAACGGGGCGTGCAGGAGCGACGATGCCTGATCAATGGCGATTGTTGGATGATCTTCGCCGGCGCATTGCCTGTTTGCGGCGTGTGGAAATGGAAAAGCAAGCTCGGCCCCGGAGCGTGCCGAAGTGTATCGGGAACGGAGGCAGGAACTTGAATTCATCGTTCAACAAATCGTAGGTGGTACTGAACAGATAAAAGCATAAGCCCCTTGACGGGGGAGAACATTGTCGGCGGGGAGATGGAGGAGGTGCGTCAGGGAAAGCCGGTATCGGATAAAGGGAAGCGACTGCGTGTGCTGAAGATCGGGCGCTCCGGCGCGGCGGGGGTGGCGTTATTGCCGGGGAGTATCGGATTTGTGGTTGCTAAAAACATTGCTTCATCGAAGTGAAGTTGCGGTGGAATTGAAGCGTCGGCGAAGTCCTGTTTTTCACGTATTTTTTGCGCGGTGGGATTGGTTTTTTTTGTCCTCCTTCCTCTAAGCGCAGCTTCGGAAGATTTCCCGCCGAAAGCGAATTCACCGGTGGAGCGGTAAAAAACCGAGACAAGTGCTTTCCGGCCAGGTTGGGTTCGAGCCGGAAAAATCTCTCCCCGCCGCGACGGAATTGACGGGAGAGACTTGGCATACTCCCGGCTTGGGAATCGGAGGCGGCGGGTCACTCGGGCGAGATCCCGCCTTTGGGCGGGATTCTCCACCCTTTTCGTGGGCGGGCCGGGAAGAGGAGTGCAGGCGCCGGCCTTCCGCTCAAGTTTCCTTCATGAAGGAGACCACCCCGGTTTGTTCCATTTTCTGTTTGGTTTCCGGCGTCCCCAATTCGTAGATCGTTTGGTAAATGCGCTTCAGTTTTTGATCGAAGGCTTCGCTGTTTCCGAACTCGTCGTGGGAAACCAGGGGAATGTGGGCATCCACAAAGGATTGAACATCCTCGTTGTGCGCTTCTTCAAAAAGGGATTTGAGCCGCCGGATCTCCTCCGGGGTCGCCATGATTTCGAAATCGTAATAGGAATCGTTCAGATCAACGTGTTCCTTGATCTCGCCGATCATGCCTCCCGAGTGGATGGTGACGTAGTAGGTCTTTTTCTCCATGGGATCGATGGCTCCTTTCCGGCGTTTATGACGGACGGTTTTCCGGGGCGAACACGGGCGTTCCCCCGCCGGGATGGACCGATTTGCCCGAGGGAATCTCGGAAACCATGTGCAGCTCGGACCATCCGCAGTGCGGACACCAGAGGGTGTGGGGGCACTGATGGGAATGGAGGTCGGATAATCCGTCGGTTCGCTTCATGTCGTCGATGGGCCGGTAAGGGCTGTAATCGGCCCACAGGTCCGAGATGCGCCCGTGGTCTTCCATCGCGCTGCCGCAGCGAGGGCATCGGCGGTTAAGCGGGGTCAGTCCGTTGCAGACGGGACAATTCCATCCCATCGTTTACTCCTCCTCATTCATCCCGGCGGCCGAGGATGGACGGAAAGATCAGGTAGGAAAGCAGGATGAGAAAGGCCAGAATCCCCGCAAACCAACCGTATTGGATGTCGACTCCCCGGGCCCGGGCGCCGGCGATGATGGCGATCGGGATGAACAGGGTGAGGGCGATGAGAGCTCCGTAATACAAAACGGCCGTCCATTTTCTTCTGGTGCGCATGGCTCCTTGCTCCTTCCCTCGGTGGGCTCTTTCCTCCTTAGCTTCTTCCCGGACCCGTTCTTTCATGCAAAAAAATCCCTCTGCGCCGTGCGCGAGGGATTTTTCGACAGCATTTTCCGTTACAAAAGATCAAAGCGGCCCCGTCACTGCCTGCGCCATCCCGGGCTTACGCCAGATTCATGCTGGAACTGTGGCCGGGCTGAAGCCGCGCTTCGGGATCGATGTACTGCTTGGCGTTGTTGACGGCGGTGGGAGCTTCGCCGAAGCCGGCGGCGATCAGTTTCACTTTTCCGGGGTAATGGGCGATGTCACCGGCGGCGTAAATGCCGGGAATGTTGGTTTCCATTTTCGAATTGACCAGGATGGCCCCTTTTTCAATGTTCAAGCCCCAGTTTTGGATCGGGCCCAGGGAGGAGACGAAACCGAAGCTGACGATCACTGCATCCGCTTCCACTTCTTCCGTTTCGCCGGATTGTTTGTTTACGATGACCACTTTTTCGATTTTTTCCTCCCCGTGGAGGGATTGGATTTCCCTGGGAGTGATGACCCGGACGCTGGATTTCATCATCTGTTCTACGCTGTGTTCGTGGGCGCGGAAACGGTCCCGGCGGTGAATCAGGGTGACGCTTTCGGCAATCGGTTCCAGCATCAGGGCCCAATCGACGGCGGAATCGCCGCCACCGGCGATCAGCACTTTTTTCCCGGCAAACTGCTGCATGTCGTTGACAAAATAATAAAGTCCTTTTCCTTCAAAGCGTTCCGCCTCGGGCAAGTTCAGTTTGCGCGGTTCAAAGGCGCCGCATCCCGCCGTGATGATGACCGCCCGGGAAAGGTGGACCTGTTTGGTGGTGGTGAGCTCGAAGATGCCGTCGGAGCGCTTTTCCACCTTCAACACTTTTTCGTTGAGACAATAAATGGGATCGGCCGTTTTGGCCTGTTCAATGAGGTTGTCTATCAGTTCCTGGGCGCGCACCTTGGGGAATCCCGCCACATCGTAAATGTATTTTTCAGGGTAGAGGGCGGAAAGTTGGCCGCCAAGCTGGGGCATGCTCTCGATCACTTTGACGGACATCTGGCGCATTCCCGCGTAAAAGGCGGCGAACAAACCCGTCGGGCCACCGCCGATGATGGTGATGTCGATAATGGGATTTTTGCTCATCTCCTTACACCTCCAAGTCGCTTCAATACCTTATCCGGAAACACCCTTCCTCATTATAACACCGCGGGGAAAAAATCAGGCGAACGACCCTCCCCCTTCCGAAAAAGGAGTTAGCAAAACTTTCCATGCCGCCGGTGCGGTTGAATGGGAAGGGTTGGGGGCAATGGATAAAATGAAATAAAACGCTTGCCAAAAGTTCGTGAAGGTTTTATCATATGATATTGTATGGATAGGAGAATCCCGGGCTATTCTCCATGGGCTTATGTGATAATTCTCTCATAAAGTACAAGGCATTGGAAGTGATAAGGATGGGCAAAAAACCGAAAATTGTGGTTCTGGGCGCCGGTTACAGCGGAATGATGACCGTCATCGGGCTGCAGAAACAATTGCAATATAACGAAGCGGAAGTGATTCTGGTCAATCAGCACCCCTACCATTACCTCACCACCAAATTGCACGAGCCGGCCGCCGGAACCCGGCATCACGAAGCCGCCCGCGTTTTGATCGAGGATGTGATCGATCCCCGCAAAATCACCTTTATCCAGGACAAGGTGAAGGAAATCCGTCCGAAGGAACGGGCGGTGGATCTGGTCAACCGCGAGGAGCCGCTCACCTACGACTACTTGGTGATCGGGCTGGGAAGCGCGCCCGAGACTTTCGGCATCCGGGGCCTGAAGGAGAACGCCTTCTTCATCCGCAACATCGACAGCGTGCGGATGATTCGCGAACACATTGAATACATGTTCGCCAAGTACCGCAACGAGGAACAGCGGGATGAATACATCACGATCGTCGTCGGCGGAGCCGGTTTCACCGGCGTGGAGTTTGTCGGGGAACTGGTGGATCGGATGCCCAGACTGTGCAGGGAATTCGACATTCCGCGGGAGAAGGTGCGCTTGATCAGCATCGAGGCCGCGCCCACGGTGCTCCCCGGCTTTGACCCGGAACTGGTCCAGTATGCCGTCGAATACCTGGAGAAGCAGGGTGTGGAGTTCCGGATCAACACGCCGATCGAGCAATGCGACGAGGACGGCGTCATCCTGAAGGGGGGCGAAGAGATCAAGGCCGCCACGGTGGTGTGGACGGGCGGCGTCCGGGGCAATCACCTGATCGAGGAAGCCGGATTTGAAACGATGAGGGGACGGGTCAAGGTGGACGAATACCTGCGGGCTCCCGGCTATGAGGACGTGTTTGTCGTCGGAGACTGCTCCCTGGTGTTCAATGACGAAGGACGTCCCTATCCCCCGACCGCCCAGATCGCCAGCCAGCAGGGGAGCAAGGTGGCCAAGAACCTGATCGCCCTCATCCGCGGCGGAAAGATGCAGCCCTTCCGCTTTGATCTGAAGGGAACCCTGGCTTCCCTGGGCCGGCACAACGCCATCGGGATCATCGGAAAGCGGAAAGTGTTCGGTTCCACGGCATCCTTCCTGAAATGGGCCAATGATCTGCGCTGGCTGTACACCCTTGGCGGCGTTCCGCTGGTGTTAAGAAAAGGCTTCATCTGATGCTTCGCAAAAAGTCCCGGTGCCAACCCTTTCCCCGACGGGAAAGGGTTTCCCGCATTGGGGCGGGAGAGGCCGATTCCAAAGGTGAAGACCGGGGAGGCGGTTTCTTCCGGGCCGGAGGGCCTTGGGGCACCTCGGGTTTTCCTGGAAAGGAGTGAGACCGTGACGCGGTCCGGGGTTTGGCTGGGGGTGGGGGGACTGGTGCGCCGGGGTGACTCCGTGTTGGCAGTGAAAAAGCGATATGGCGCCACAAAGGGTTTGTGGACGATGCCCGGGGGATTCGTCGCGCCGGGGGAAACGCTGGATGAGGCGGTCGTCCGGGAGATTCGGGAAGAGACGGGAGTGGAGACGGCCGTTTGCGGTGTCATTGCCGTTCGGACGGGAGTGCTGCGGACCGGGGTGAGCGACAACCTCGTCCTCTTTTCCATGAAATACCTGTCCGGAGAACCGGAGCCGGACGGGAGGGAATTGTCCGAAGCGCGTTTTCTTTCCCGGGAGGATCTGCTTGAGGACCCCACCGTCACGGAGCTGTTGCGGACGCTCGCCCTGTCGGAGACGACGGCGTCCCTGGTTCCCGGGGCATTCCATCCCCGCCGGGATTTCGGTTACCGTTCCTACAAAATTTTCAGGGAAGAGAGGGCGAAAAAATAGCCGAGCGGACAAAATATGCAGCTTACAGCCGGTGTTTCCGCTTACATGGGGATTGTGGGGGAAATCGCCATCTTCCTTTTGAAAAGAAGATCTGATATTATATTACGAAATTACCTTTTTTATACGACAAATTGACCAAACCTTCCGAAACTTCCTGTACTTTTGAGGGGGGAGATGGATGAAAACCCAAACGCTGCGTCGCGCCGATCAAAAATGCCTTTATTGCGGGGGAACCGGCTATTACCAGCTGCTGCTGGGGGGGACGGAAACCTGTGCCCACTGCGGCGGAACGGGGAAACAGCCCGCCGAAAAAACGGAGGATTGAGATCCGATGGAAAAGCCCCCGGCTCTCACCGGGGGTTTCGTCTTTGCCGGGCGAGGCGGCGCTTCTTCTGCCGCCGGACGAGACGGTGAAAAGCTTGATTTTATCCCTTTCATGCACTAAGGTAAAATAGAAGTGAACCGATGACAAAACCGAGCGATCCCCCTTGGGGGATTTATCGTGAAGGTTGATCGGAGGCGATAAAGGTTGAGCCTTCCTCAGGTGATTATTTCCATTCCGCTTTTTTTGGTCCTGCTGTTCGGCATCGGATTCATTCTCAACATGATCCTGAAAACCACCTGGTTGCCGAGCTATTTGTATGCGGCTTTGATCATCGGTCTGGCCGGGTACATGTTCGTGGAAAGGGGCGGTTTGAAGCCGGTGGACTGGATCATCCTCTCCGCGGGCATGATCGGGGTGCTGTTGAGCGGTTGGACCATCAAGATGTTGCGCGCCAAGGGATACCGCATGTTCTGAGCGGTATCCCTTTTTTTGTTGGATCCGGAAGTCGTTTTTTCAGGCCCAGTCCCGGCCGAGGGGAGCGTCCGGGTCGGGCGGGGAGAACACCTCCGGATACAATAGATGGGCCAGGTATTCGATGCCCGTCAGCAGCCGGGGAGAAGGGCGGCAATACCATCCTTCCTCCAGGATGTGAACGCGGTCTTCCCGGGCGAAGGGTTTTCCCCGCCAGGCGGGGCGGCCCGTGATTCGTTCCTTTCGGATTCGGTCGATGGGAACCCCCGTCCATACGATCAGGGTGAAATCGGGTTCCCGTCGGGCCACGCCTTCCCAGTCCGTTTGGACGCTCTCCCGGTCCACGTCCCCGAAAATGTTGACGCCCCCCACGATTTCGCTCACGTCGTTCAGCCAGTTGCGCCTGCCGGGGGTGAAAACCGGTTTGGGCCACCATTCCCAATAGAGACGGGGCTTGGGACGGCCCTGCGGCACTTTGCTTTTGATCTCCTCCAACCGCCGTTCGAAACGCTCCGCAACCCGCTCCGCCCGCTCGCCGACCCCCGCCGCTTCTCCCGTGCGTCGGATGTCGTCCGCCACATCTTCGATTCTCTTCGGAGACAGGACGAGATGGGGAATCCCCTCCCGCCGGAGCCCTTCGATGTTTTTTTCCATTCCGGGAACACTAAGGGAGGCCACCACCAGGTCGGGACGGAGCGCTTTCACCTTGTCGAGGTCGATGTCCAGGTCGGGGCCGCATCGCGGCAGTTGCTCCACTTCCTTCGGCCAGTCGGAAAAATTGTCCACTCCGACGATGCGGTCTTTCAAGCCGAGGAGAAAAAGGATTTCGGTGTTGCTCGGGCAGAGAGAGACGATTCGTTTCATAATCAACCTCCTGTCGGGATCAAGGGAAAGGAGTGAGGGATTTGGCCACAAGGGTCAAGCCGGTAAAGTCCGCCTTTTGCGAAAGGCGTGTCGGGCTGGCCAAGGACGGCCGGATCGTCATCATCCGGCCCGCCAGGACCAGCGACGCCGCCGAAATCGCCCGGCGGATGGCCAGGGTGGTGAAGGAGGGGATATACCTCGAAGAGGAGCCGGACACCCTTCCCACAGACCGGGAACAGGAACAGGAAATACGGAAAATCCGGGAGGACGGCGGATTGTACGCCGTGGCGGAGGTGGACGGGAAAATCGCCGGCGTCGCCCTCCTCCGCAGAGGTCCCCTGGAGATGAACCGCCATGTGGCCAAATTTCGGATGTGGCTGGTTCCCGGCTACAGGGGGCTGGGACTGGGGAAGAAATTGATGGAGTACGTCATCGACGGGGCGCGCGCCCGCGGAGTGGAAAAGATCAGCCTCGATGTCTTTTCCAACAACGAGCGCGCCATCGGGTTGTACAAAAAATTCGGATTCCGGGTCGAGGGGCGCCTCAAAAGGCAATATGTGCTGGAAGGCCGCTATGTGGACGAGATCGTGATGGGACTGTCCCTTCAGGACCAGGCGAGGTGAACCAACCAGGCGATGAGCATTCCCATCGAGGCGCCTGTTGCCACTTCAATGGGCTGGTGTCCGAGGATCTCCTTCAGTTTGGTCCCGGTTTCCCGGGGGGATCTGTCCTTCAAGTGGCGCATCTCCCGCAGCAATCCCGCCACATCCTCCGCCAGCCGGTTCAGCACCCGGGCCTGAATGCCCGCGTGCCGCCGGATTCCCGCGGCATCGTACATCACGATGAAGGCGAGGACGGCTGTGATGGCAAACAGCGGGGAGCCCCATCCTTCCTGAATGCCGATCGCCGTGGCGAGGGAGGTGACGGCCGCCGTGTGGCCGCTGGGCATGCTGCCGGTCTGGATCAGCCAGTTCCAATTCCATGTGCCGTGGATTCTATAGTTCCAAAACACTTTGGTCAGCTGGGTGATAACCACGGCGATGACCGAGGACCACAGGGGATAGTTGTGCAAAAGTGTCGGGAGCATGGAGCTTTTTTCTTCCTTTCGCCTGACATCTGCTGTATCTGTTGTTCCAACCTATCCTCTATGATATACCGCGAAATCCGGATTGGAAAGGTGAAGGGAAAAAAGTAGCAGAAGGTGCCGAGGTTTCAATCCTTCCTCGATCATCGGGGAAGGATTTTTGTCGGGTAAAAAAGTCACCGATATTGGAAGTTCGTGGTTCCGCCTGTTTGCCAAGGATTCGGAGGCGGATTCATTTTTTGTTTTTGAAACAAAATGATGGATAGAAACGACAGGGGGTGTCATCCTTGCGCGGCTTCAGAGGGTTTTTCAGGAAAAAACCCGAGGTGAAAAACCCGGTCATCCCGAGCACAAGGGAAGATCTGCGGGTCGGCCTTTATCGCGATCTGGAAAAAAACCACCGGGTGATGAAAGACCTGTTCAACCGGTGTTACGATGTCAACTTTCGCATCTTCCGGATTGGAAAGGAAATCGAGGCGGAAATCATCTATGTCGATAATATGGCCCACTTCGATGACATCAACACCCACATTTTGGCGCCGCTGATGCGGAAGTCCTGCTCCCGGCCGGAGGAGGTCGAAGCGTTTCTCCGGGAAGAGCTGCCCGCCGTATATGTCAAACCGGTTGAAACCTTTGACGAATGCGCCAGACTGGTTTCCTCCGGCGAGCCCGTTCTGTTCATCGACGGATGGAACCGCGCGCTCAATTTGGGGCTGATTCAACTGGAAAGACGGGCTGTGACGGATCCGGAGGGAGAGCCGATCATCCGCGGCCCCAAGGAAGGATTCATCGAATCGGCCCAGACGAACACGGCCCTGCTGCGCCGCAGGATTCAAAGCCCCAAATTGAAGTTGGAAGAGATGCGGTTGGGGCGTTACACCCAAACCCGGGTCATCATCGCCTATATGGAAGGAATTGCAAACAACAGCGTGCTGGACGAGGTGAAGCGGCGTCTGGAGCGGATCGATGTCGACGGAGTGTTGGAGTCGGGAATTATCGAGGAGCTGATCGAGGACAATCCGTATTCGCCCTTTCCCCAAATCCACTTTACCGAACGGGTCGATGCGGTGTGCGCCGATTTGCTGTCGGGGCGGATTGCCATCATTACGGACGGAACTCCCGATGTGCTGGTCGTCCCCGTCAGCTTTCCGGCGTTTTTGCAGGCAACGGAGGACTACTACTTGCGAGCCATTTATGCCACGGCGGTTCGGTGGCTCCGGTACCTGCTGTTTTTTTTCTCCCTGGTGGCCCCTTCCTTTTATGTGGCGACCATCTCCTTTCACCCGGAAGCGGTGCCGACGGAACAGCTTTTCACCTTTGCCTCGTCCCGGGAGCGGATTCCCATGCCGACCATCGTGGAAACGGTGTTGATGGAGCTCGCCTTCGAGGCGGTTCGGGAGGCGGGGCTGCGCCTGCCGAAACTCGTCGGTTCGGCCGTTACCATCGTGGGGGCGCTGATCATCGGGGAAGCGGCGGTGACGGCGGGGATCGTTTCCGCCCCGGTGGTGATCGTCGTGGCCCTCACCGGAATCGCATCCTTCACCATTCCCCGCTATTCCTTGGGTTTTGCCATGCGCGTCCTCCGCTTTCCTCTGCTTTTCATTTCGGGAGGTTTCGGCATGGTGGGGTTCAGCCTGGCGTTGATCGCCCTCGTGATCCATTTGGCTTCCCTCCGTTCCTTCGGCATGCCGTATCTGTCTCCCATTGCGCCCTTTAGGCCCAAGCAGATGAAAGATGTTTTCTGGCGCACTTTCTGGTGGAAAATGAGGACCCGCCCCACCGAATCCGCCAACACCGATCGGCAGGCGCCGGATCAGAAGCCGGGACCGGAGCGGGGCGGAGAGCAATGAGGGAAGGGAGGAGCGGCGATGATTGAAAAAGGCCGCATCAGCGGCGGTCAGATGGCTTTGCTTTTGTTCGTTTCGACGATCGGGATCACCGTGGCGACCATTCCCTACTTGGCCGCCAAATGGGCAAAACAGGACATGTGGATGACCCCCGTGCCGGCGGCCGCCTCCGGGCTGGTGGCCTTCTTTCTCGCCTATTTTCTCCACCGCCGGTTTCCCGGGGAGACGGTGATCCAGTACTGCCCCCGGATTCTTGGCTGGCTCGGCAAGGTCATCCCCCTGGTGTTCCTGTTGACCTATATCCATGCCAATTCCTTTGTGCTCCGGATTTACGCCGATTTCGTCAACGGCGTGTTTTTGCAGAAAACGCCCCAGGTGGTGGTGATGGGCGGGATGGCCTTGCTCTGCGCGGCCGCCGTCCGGGGGGGACTGGAGACCGTCGCCCGTACGGCTCAGTTTCTCGCCCTGCTGACGGCGGGCATCCTGGGGGTGGTCACCTTTTTGTCGATGCCGGAGTGGGAGATGAGCAACATGTTGCCCATCCTGGAGCACGGCTTCAGGTCCGTGGCCAGGGGAGCCGCGGCCCCGGCGAGCTGGTTCAACGACTTTTTTATAGCGACCTTTCTGCTGCCCCATGTGAGAAAGCGGGACAAAGCGGCCCGCTGGGGAGTCGTCGGCCTTGTCGGTTCAATGTTGATGCTGATGGTGTTTCACCTGATCATCCTGTTCATATTGGGAAATCAGGCGGACAGATTCCTCTTTCCCCTCTTCGAAGCGTTCCGGCTCATCAACCTGGCGGGGTTTCTGGAACATGTGGACGCCTTTTTGCTGGCGATATGGCTGTTCATCATCTTCATCAAAATCACTTTGATGCACTACGCCGTCGTCCTGGGAACGGCCCAGTGGCTGGGGCTTGCCGACTACAAACCCCTGTCGCTGCCCATCGCCCTTCTCCTGGTCGCCGTCGGGGGTTGGACCGTGCCCACCCTCACGGATCTGAACCAATTTTTTGATGGGGAATCCTTTGTCTACAGCAGCCTGGTCCAAATCGCGATTCCTCTTTCGCTTCTGGCGGTGGCGGTCATCCGCCGGGTGAAAAGGCCGCGAGGGGAGGATGGAACATCATGGGAGCGGGACCGCTGAAGGGAGGAGGCAAAAGGGCGCTCTGCCTGCTGTGGGTCGCCTCCCTGCTCATCCTCTCCGGCTGTTGGGATCGAAAGGAATTGAACGAGATCGCCCTGATCCGGGCGATCGGGATCGACCGGACGGAGGACGGGCAGGTGGAAGTGACGCTTCTGCAGGCGATCCCCCAACGGGCGGAGGATGCCGGAGGAGGGGAAAAAACCGGGGGAACGCAAAGGGTCCTTTCCGCCCGAAGCATCAATATTCCCGAGGCAAAGGCGAAATTGCAGCAAAAGCTGGGGCGCGAAATCTTCACGGGTCACCAAGAAGTGGTGGTGTTCGGGGAAAGAATGGCCCGGACGGGAATCAGGGAGGCCCTGGATTACATGGCACGTCAGCCGCAGGTGCGGTTGGATGCCGTGGTGTTCGTGAGCGATTCGCCGAAGGAGATTTTCACCACCATTCCGCTGGCGGAAATCACCGCCTCCGAATCCCTTTACAAGCTGGCGAGAGTGGAGGGATACACCGAGATCACCGTCATGCGGGTGCTGAGGGAAGTGACCGGCGATGCGAAAAGCACGGTCATCCCGGTGGTGAAAAAAACGGGAAAAAAGTCGCTGTCGCTGGACGGGGTGGCCGTTTTCCGGGGGGAACGGATGGTCGATCATCTGGATCGAAAAAGCAAAGAAGGCTTGATGTGGATCCGGAATGAGTACACCACGGGAACGGTCAACACCCGGATCAAGGGTGAAAAAGGATATGTCGCCATGAAGGTGGATCGGACGAAGACCGAGCTGATTCCCAAACTGAAGGGGAAAAAGCCCCACATGACCATCCGGATGACCTCGGAAAATGTGTTAACGTACAACGGAACCGACATGGATCTGTACTTCCCGTCGAACATGGACCGGATCACCCGGGAGATGGAGAAGCAGCTTCGGCACCGCCTGCGCTGGACGGTGGAAAGGCTGCAGAAGGACCGGGCGGACGCCTTCGGCTTTGCGGAGGTTTTTCACCGCAAATACCCCAAAGAGTGGGCCCGGATGAAAAAGGATTGGAATCAACGGGTGTTTCCCCGGATGGACGTGGATGTCCAGGTCTTTGTGAAAATCCGTTGGCCCGGAATGACGGACAGTTGAGCGGACGAGGTGACGGGCCGTGATTGGAAAGATCTTGGCGGTTACGGCGGTCAGTTTGCTGATCATCGGTTTCGAGTGGCCGAAGATCAGTCCGGAACACAAAAAGGAAAGGGCGGCGCTGTTGGTGTCCGCCGCCCTCGCTTGGGGATTGTGGCTTGTGCTTATTCTTTTTCCGAACTTGCCCGGCCCCACGGAGCTGATGGAAAAATGGCTGCGCCCGCTTGTCGGCTGGATGGGAGGATAAGGAAAGACGGGGCCCTTTATGGGGTTTGGAAGATTTTGTCGATGCGGTCGATCACCTCTTGCGGGAGGGTCACACCGGAGGCCTTGACGTTGTCCTCCACCTGCCCGGGCACGCTTGCCCCGATGATGGCGCTGGAGACGTTGGGAAGGCGAAGGGTCCAGGCCAAAGCGAGCTGGGCCAGGGAAAGCCCCAATTCTTCGGCGATGGGACGAAGCCGTTCCACTTTGGCCAAGTTTTCCTCCTTGAGCCACGATTTGACCGTTTCCGCCCCGTGCTTGTCGGTGGCGCGGCTGCCGGAGGGTGCGTCATTTACCGATTTGTATTTGCCGGCAAGAACCCCTTGGGCCAGGGGAGAGTAAACGACTTGTCCGATGCCGTGGCGCTCGCAGAGGGGGATGATCTCCTTTTCGATATCGCGGGCGAACAGGTTGTACAAGGGCTGGTTGGCCGCGATCCGGTGCAGCGAGTGCCTGTCGACGATCGACAGGGCTTCGGCGATTTGCGCCGCCGTCCAATTGCTGACGCCCACATACAGCACTTTGCCCTGACGCACCAGATCGTCCATGGCGCGCAGGGTTTCCTCCAGAGGCGTGTCAGGGTCGAAGAAGTGGCAATAGTACACGTCGATGTAATCGACGCCCAGCCGTTTCAGGCTGGCTTCGCACTGCTCCATGATGTGTTTCCGGGACAGCCCCTGGTCGTTGGGCCCTTTCCCCATCGCCCCCCGGACCTTGGTCGCCAGCACGTAGGATTCGCGGGGATACTTCCTGAGCGCTTCGCCGACGATCCTTTCCGCCTCGCCGTTCATGTAAATGTTGGCCGTGTCGAAAAAGTTGATCCCCAGTTCATAGGCCTTGTCGATGACGGAGATCGCTTGCTCCTTGTCCACATATCCACCGTACGTCAGCCAGCTTCCCAGGCTGATTTCGCTCACTTTCAAACCGGTGTTTCCGAGACGGCGGTACTTCATCTTCGATCCCCTTCCTCTAAAGGTTATCGAAGCTTTGATTCAGTCGGCATGCGGCCCGGCAATCCGCCGGAGGTCACGCCAGGAGCGATCGGAGGATGGACAGGTTGGCGCGTTCGTTCAACCGGAGCCGGTCCGAATGAATCCACGCTTCGGCGGGGGAGACGGGCAGTTCCCCGCAGATGTCGACGCCGAGCACCTGTTTGCTCCGAACGAGGGCTTGAAGAACCTTCAGCAGCTCCGTCAGGTGCATGGTCCCGTGATCCCAGTTGGTCGCGGCGTAGGCGCGATCCAGGACATCCTTGTCAATGCTGATGTACACGCGTTCCGTCGGGATGGCGGAGAGGAGATCCCCGCCTTGTTCCGGGTCGGGCCAGAGGAGCACTTTTTCCCCGGCGTCCCGGAGGCGAAGGTTCCGCTCCCCGGTCCCGATCAGGATGATTTTCACAAGATGCGGCAGCTTCGCCGCCTCTTTCACCCAGGAACTGCATGTAAGAAGCCCCGGCAGACTGTCCGGGGTTTTTGCATCCGTATGGTTGTCGAAAAGGATGAGGCTGAAGGGATCTTTGATTTCCCTCAGCAGCAGATAGGTGACGTAATGGTAATTTCCGTTTCCGATAAAGGTGATGCCCCGACCTTTTCTGCGGGACAGCCGGCGGATGATTTCCGACCGCGATCGATCCGTGCAAAACAGATTGGCCTCTTGAATGTCTTTGAGTTGGATCCATTCGCCGGCAAAACGGGCCAATTGGCGTTGCTTTGGATAAACGTCGTCGAAGTTCAGCAGCGTCACGTCACGATGCAGAAGACCCATGATCCTCATTTCCCTTCGATGAAATGAACGATCCGGTCTATTGCCATACGCTGACGGTGATCCTTCGACTTCTACTATAAATATACAAAAAAATTGAAGGGCGGTTAAGGGCCGGCCTTCGACGAGGATCCTGTCTTTCGATGCCCATTGAAAAACGGAAAAAAGATCGCGGACAGTCTGTAAATTTGCACAACCTGATGACGTCGCGCGATGGTCGGTGTTTGTGGCTGTGGCCGCCGGGGAACGGTGGAGATCGCGGGTGCCGCCTTCGCCTGCTGGACGAGGCGACCTTCAGGACCGGGCGCGTCACAGCGATCGGCGGGGAAAGGGTGATGCAGGGGCGCCTGTGCCATGCCGCGTGGCGAAAGGCCAAGTCGGCTGTCCCGTAGATGGCGGAAAAAAGACGGGGCAGACCGTCGTTTTCCTTTCCGGTGATTTTGGGGGGGTTTATGGCTTGGGGACGTCGGGGAGTTTACATATCAAATTTTTTTGATGTATAATCATATCAACGAAAGTTGATATGAGGAGGCGGGGCGGATTTCTTCACCCGTCAAGGAGAGGTCTTCCTGAAAGGTTTCGGTTGCATGAGATATGAGATATAAGGGGGTTATCCGCGTGAGAAGGGTCATTCGGGAAGAAATCAAGGCGTATTACGGAAGTATCGCCAGGAGAGCGGCCGGGAAAGAAGCGGGTTCCTGCTGCGGGGGATCGTCCTGTTGCGGAGAAGGTGCGCCCTTCTATTCCTCGGGCGATCTGGAAGGATTGCCGGAGGAGGCCGTCAAGGCCTCTTTGGGGTGTGCCAACCCGGTTGCCCTTGCGAATCTTCAACAGGGAGAAACGGTCCTTGATCTGGGAAGCGGGGGCGGGATCGATGCGTTGATCTCGTCGAAGTATGTGGGTGAAACCGGAAAGGTTTACGGACTGGACATGACCGATGAGATGCTGGAATTGGCCCGGCGGAACCAAGAGAAGAGCGGGGCGGCCAATGTCGAGTTTATCAAGGGATATATCGAGGAGATTCCCCTGGCGGATGAAACGGTGGATGTCGTCCTTTCCAATTGTGTCATCAATCTGAGCGGGCGAAAGGAGGATGCCTTGAGGGAAGCGTATCGGGTGCTCAAAAAAGGCGGCAGGCTGGCCATTGCGGATATTGTCCGGCTGAAGCCGGTTCCCGAATCGCTTCGGCGGAACATCCAAATGTGGGTGGGTTGCGTTTCCGGCGCTTTGGGGATCGATGAATACGAGCGGATTCTGAAAAAGGTCGGATTCAAGGACATCGAAATCACTCCCGTAAACCACATCGGAGGTGTCCCCAGGGGATTTGCGGAAGAGAAGAACCCGGATTCTCCCTTTTCGGCGGGCGGTGCGTGGGAGGAAGCCTTTGCCGCGGCTTATGTGAAGGCGCGCAAAGGGACGGAACCGGCATGAAAATGTAGTATGATGTAGGTGAATATCCAATTTCATGATAAGCGCCGTGCATCCCGGGGCGATCGACGCATGTTTTTCTCGCCGGAAGGAGGGGAAGGAATGGATTGCCGCAGCGACGAGCAGTTATTGATGGTGGCCCGGGCCCTGTCCGACCCGATCCGGTGCCAAATTCTCGACCTGATTTCCCGGTGGAATGCGGAGGAGCCCGCCCGGTGCTGCCCGGACGGGATGTGCGTGTGCGACATACAGGAAGCGCTGGGTTTGAAGCAGTCCAAGGTGTCCTACCACCTGAAGGAACTGAAAAACGCCGGTCTCCTTTATGAGCAGAGGAAGGGCAAGTGGCACTACTACACCGTCAACCGGGAGACCCTGAAGCGGTTCTGCCTGGAGCTGAACCGCCGCTTTTCCCTGAAACTTCCCGGCCTGGAGATGGAAGTGAGGTAAAATGGACAACAACTGGATGGTGCGTCAGGCGGAGGAAAAGGATATCCACCGAATCCGGGAGATTTACAATCAGGGGATCGCCGATCGGATCGCCACCCTGGAGGAAAGGCCCAAGACCCGGGAAGAGATAGAGCGGTGGTTTCGTCAGCGCCCTTCCCGCTACGCGGTGCTGGTGGCGGAGCGGGACGGTTCCGTTCAGGGCTGGGCGTCCCTCAACCCCTATTCCCACCGGTGCGCCTACAGCGGCGTGGCGGATGTCTCCATCTATGTCGATCGTTCGTGGCGCGGGAAGGGAGTCGGCACCCTGCTGCTCGGGGCTCTGGAGGAAAAGGCGAGAGAAAACGGTTTCTACAAGATGGTCCTGTTTACCTTTCCCTTTAATCAGCGCGGCCAGAGGCTGTACCGGAAAAGGGGATTCCGGGAGGTCGGGATCTTCCGAAACCACGGAAAACTGGACGGCCGGTTCGTCGATGTGATGGCCATGGAAAAGTTGTTGTAAGCCGTTTGCGGAACACCATTGATGCTGGCTGCATCCAAGCGGGAAAACGGCATTTTGCCGGGCGATTTGCCACTCTGGGACGTTTGAGCCGCATCCTAACGGATGCGGCGAGATTGATGACAAACCCCCTGGCTCTTTTCGCAAGAAAAGCGCCAGGGGTTGCATGTTTATGGGAAATAAACAGATAAAGGAAATTAGATTTGGTAAATTAGGCGGATCACAAAGCCTTTTCCTCTCTTCGAGAGGAGCAAGGCCATTTTTTTGATGTTTTGAGCCACGGCAATAAGGAGGCATTGCTCTCTGACTTTGGCAAGCCCCCTGTAGCGTGCATAACGAAGCCCATGAAGTTCTTTGGCGTCAGCGAAGCTGCGCTCAATGGTCTGACTCCGTCGTTTATACAGTTGTTTGCCCCTTTCACTTAAACGGTTTTGA